>NZ_JBIUHC010000046.1:0-64673 GCF_044627735.1 Cupriavidus sp. CuC1
CAGTTGGGCGGCGCAAGCCGCGTCAACGAAGTGCGGATAAATCCAATGCTCAACTTTGAGCAGATTTTATGGAACAGATCAAGAACATGGAGGCGGCCTTGGTCCCCGCCGATGGCACTGCCATCGAAATCCTCAAGAAGGAGAAACTGCATCTGAAGGACCAGCTGTACGTCATCCTGCGCAAGGCTTCGGCTTCCTGACGCCAATTTCCAATCCGCCAAATCCGACATTCGAAAGGCCATCCCATGTTCAAACACATCCTGCTCCCCATCGACGGATCGGAACTCTCGCGCAAGGCATTCCCGGCCGCCATCGAGTTCGCGCGGACGACCGGCGCCAAGCTGACCCCGTATATGTGCCTGGAGGAGTATCCGTTCCTGATGTCCAGCGACGCCGGCCATGAGAAGAAGTCGGTCTTCGAGCATCGCATCGAGGCTGCGGCGCGCGAGGAGCTGGCCAAGGTGGAAGCGGCCGCGGTGCTGGCCGGCGTGCCGTGCACGGGGGCTACTTCCACCGCGGCCGCGCCTTATCGCGGCATCATCGGCATGGCGAAGGAGCTTGGCTGCGATGTGATCTACATGGCGTCGCACGGGCGGCGCGGCATCAGCGGCTTGTTACTCGGCAGCGAAACCCAGAAAGTATTGACGCATAGCGATATTCCGGTTCTGGTGTTCCGCTAAATCGCTTTCATGCTCGAATAGGAAATTTCTCCGGAGAAAGCAGAAAATTCCTGCGGCCATCTCATGCTTCCTTGACATAGCATCGCGCTCGATGTGGGGCTTTCGTCTCACGCGAACGTCAAGGAGCACGAATGCATCGACGAACGTTTCTAGCGGGGGGCGTGATCGCTCCCTTTGCTTTGGGTGGCTGCATGACCCGCGCTAGATCACAACCACGGAGACCGAGGCTTATACGGAAACGGTCAGTCAGATCCTGATCTCGCAGGATGGCAAGTCCATCGTGATCCTTGGTGCTACGTTTCATTACGTACTGGATGCCAACCCCAACCTGATGCAGGCGATCTCGTCCAGCTTGCATGCCAAGCTGGTTGCAAGTTTTAGTGAATTTCGAGTGGACCGGGAGAGGGAGTTGAAGGGCCGTGTCACCTTGTCGCTCGACGGCGCGGCCGCGGAGGACGCGCAGCAACAGGCAACGGCCTTGGGTTTCAAGCGGAGCGGGCGTGGGGGTTCGGATGACATGCTGTCCCGTTCCTATTACATGGAAGGGAAGCGCTATCGCGCTGGGCGATTTGCCATGTCGGATCGGGCCAAGCAGCTTAATCAGACCTATACCTTCTCCGTCAATGTCGAGAGGGCCGTCGGCGGCAAGGCTGCCCTGGCACTGCTGACACCGATCACGGTCGCTGCGGACGGCGCGATCTTCCTCCTCGCAATTCCGCTCGCCCCGATTGCAGTGGGGGTGATGGCTGCCATGAAAAACTAGCATTGCCCTGGCGAACCTGCCCGGCCTGGCAGCGATGGGCGCAGCCAGGCCGGGCATTTCAATGCGTGCGTGGTTGCCGTCCGTGGTTGCCTTTTGTGCTTACGCCCCAAGCACCACCGCCACCACCTCCCCCTCATTCACACTATCGCCCTCCGCCACACTGATCTCCCCAACCCGCCCGCTCACCGGCGATTCAATCGGGATCTCCCCTGCCACACGATGGCGTGTGGCAGATGCTGTGGGTCACCAGCCAGCCGCTGGACTACATCACGGCCCAGCGCCGCGTGCAAAGCGTGAGCGACTACGAGCAGGTGCTGGCTGCCATCGCCGGCGGCGATGCCCAGGCCGCCGAGCGCGCCATGCGCAAGATCATGCAGGACTCCCGCAACGAGGTGCTCTCGCATTTGCAGCAGGCGCACCCGGAGCCGATCGAAAGCTTCCGGCTGCAGACGATCTAGCGCATCCCCGGGCGCGGGCCATCGACTCAGGCCGCGGACTCCATCATCTGGCGCTGCCGATATTCCCCCGGCGCCACGCCCGTCCATTTCTTGAACGCCCGATGAAACGCGCTGGGTTCTGAAAAGCCCACGCGCAGCGCCACCTGCTGCAGCGGCAGGTCCGTGTGTTCGAGCAAGGCGATGGCCGCGTCGCGGCGCAGGCTGTCCTTGATGCTCTGGTAGCCGCGGCCTTCGTCGCGCAGGCGGCGGCGCAGGGTTTGCGGGGTCAGGCGCAGGGTTTCGGCCATTTGCTCCAGCGAGGGCAACTCGTCGTCCAGGTGGCAGCGCAAGTGGCGCCGGATGCGCTCGGCGAGGCAGGAGTCGTCGCGGTAGCGGGTGAGCAGGTTGCGCGGCGTGTCGTTCAGGAAGGCCTGCAGGCTGCTGGCGTCCTGGACCACGGGCAGGCGCAGCCAGTTGGCGTCGAAGTGCAGGGCAGTCTGCGGCTGTCCGTAGCGGACTTGCGTGTTGAATACACGCTCGGTGTCGGTGAGCCTGGATGGCCCGCCCGATTGCTCCGGCGCGCGCGCGGCGAGGTCGACGCCGAGCAAGGGGATGCGCTGCGCCACCAGCCAGTTGGCTACGCCGTATGCCTGGAAGGCGAAGGTGGATTCCGCATACAGGCGGCACGCCGTGGCGGGCGCGCGGGGCAGCAGGAGCAGGGTGGCGCGGCCATCGCGCTGCTGCAGCCGCGGCACGAAATCGACCAGGTGCAGGCGGTACTGGTTCAGCCCCGCGCGCATGGCATCTTCCAGCGTGGCACAGTGGACCAGGGCCTGGCAGGCCTGGGCGAACACGCCCGGCGCCACGGGCCGGCTGAGCAAGCCCCAGAATTCATCGCGCATGACGCGCCGCATGGAGCGCATCAGCGCGGCAAACTGGCCCTGGGTCACGCGTGCGTTGGGCGATTGCAGCAACGCGGGCGAAATGGCGGCGCGGCGCAGCAGGGCGTCGATGTCGCAGCCAAGGCGGCGCGCGCCTTGCACGATCTGGTGCAGCTGCAGCACGGCAATGGTGTGTCGGGCGTGCGGCGGGCCGGCATCCGCGCGCGGCGCTTCCCGGCGGCGCGTGAGTATCGCTCCCGGCGGGCGGGCATTGAGCGGCACCGTCATCGATGATGGTGCGGTTGCCCTGAGTGCGGCGATTTGCATTGTCTCCTCGTCCTCAACGGGCTCCGGGCACTGGTCCGGAATTACCCTGGGATGCGTCCCGTTGCACCGCAGCGCAAAGGGCGGGTTTGCCGGGGCGATGCCGGGTTCAATCCCGGCTATGCCCGTCAGTTAGCCCGATGCTGCGCCCCCGCACAATCCGGATTTACCAAAGGCAGGCTTTTCCCTGAACGATTCGGCCAATCATTTTGGGCCGAAAGGTCATTGTCCACGCAGTGCAGCATCGCGCAATCTCATCCCTTGCCGGCCTGTGCATCCGCGGGGCGCGGCGTGGCGGTTCAAGATGGGAGAGCAGGATGCAGGCGGAACGTCGCAGGACCCTGTTACGGCTTGGCGCGGCCTCGCTGGCCGCGGGCGGCAGCTTCTGCGGGATCGCCAGCGCGCTCGCGCAAGGCGCTGTGCCCACCGGATACCCTGCCAAGCCGGTGCGCCTGGTGGTGCCTTATCCGGCGGGCGGCGCCACCGACGTACTCGCCCGTGCCATTGCCGCGCCGCTTGGCCAGCAGTGGCAGCGCACGGTGGTGGTGGAAAACCGTCCGGGCGCCAGCGGCATGATCGGTGCCGATGCGGTGGCCAAGGCGCCGCCCGACGGCTACACCTTGCTGCTCACGCTGACCAGCGTGGTGCAAGTGCCCAGCCAGTATGCAAAGCCGCCTTTCGACCCCATGCGCGACCTGGCCGCGCTGTCGGAGCTGGCGACCACGCACCTGGTGGTGGCCGCCAATTCGTCCATGCCCGGGAGCCTTGCCGAGGTGGTGGAAATGGCGAAGCGCAAACCGAAAGGGTATTCCTACGGCACCTACGGCACCGGCAGCGGTGCGCATCTCTATATGGAAGTGTTCACCGGCGCCGCCGGGCTGGACATGATCCATGTCCCCTACAAAGGCGAGGCGCCGCTGCTCAACGACCTGCTGGGTAGCCAGGTGTCGGTGGGGACCATCTCCGTGATGGGGATCAAGCCGCATGTACGCACCGGCCGCCTGCGCGCGCTGGCGGTTGTGGGCAACACCCGGGCGCCCATGCTGCCCGAGGTGCCGACTTTCCAGGAACTGGGTTACAGCGGCCTGGACGGGCCTGGCTGGTTCGGCCTGTTTGCCCCGGCCGGCACGCCCCGGCCGATCGTGGACAAGGTCTCGGCGGACGTGAACGCCATCCTGGCCGCCCCCGATATCCGGCAGCGCATGACCGACATTGGCGTGATCGTCAAAGGGACCCGGCCGATGGAGTTCGCCGAGGTGGCACGCGCCGACCAGGCTTACTGGACCGGCGTGATCCGCAAACTCAATATCCGGCTCGACTGAGCCCGCAGCATTCCCCAACTCTCTCATGCCCGTGCCGGGCTGATTCAGGAGAAGCGATGCAGCACACGCGCCGCAAGGCATTGCAGCAGATCGGAGCCGGCGCCCTCGCCGCCGGCGGCCTGGGGCTGGGCCTCAGCCCGGCTCGCGCCGACGGCTTCCCGTCCAAGCCGGTGCGGCTGGTGGTGCCCTATCCCGCGGGCGGCGCCACCGATGTGCTGGCACGCGCCATTGCCGAGCCGCTCGGCAAGATGTGGCAGCGCCCCATCGTGGTGGAAAACCGCCCGGGCGCCAGCGGCATGATCGGCGCCGACGCCGTGGCCAAGGCCGATGCCGACGGCCACACCGCGCTGCTTACCATCACCACGCTGGTCCAGGCCCCAAGCCTGTACACCAAGGCGCCGTTCGACCCGGTGCGCGATTTTGCCCCGGTGTCCAATCTCGGCACCACCAGCCTGGTGTTCGCGGTGCACAACTCGGTGCCCGCCACCACGCTGGCCGAATTCATCGCGCTGGTGAAGTCCAAGCCAAAGCAGTTCAACTATGGCTCCTACGGCACCGGCTCCAGCGGCCACCTCTATTGCGAAGTGTTCAACGAGGCGGCGGGGCTCGACATGACCCACGTGTCATACAAGGGCGAGGCGCCGGAGTTGAATGACCTGCTCGGCGGCCAAGTGCCCGCGGCCATCATCTCGGTGATGGGCGCGCGCCCGCACACCGCTACCGGCCGCCTGCGCGCGCTGGCCGTGACCGGCCCCGCGCGCGCGCCGCAACTGCCCGACGTGCCGACCTTTCGCGAGTGCGGCATCGCGGGCATGGATTCGATGGGCTGGTTCGGGCTGTTGCTGCCGGCCGCCGCGCCACGCCCGGTGGTGGCGAAGTTCTCCGCCGACGTCAACCGCGTGCTGGCCATCCCGGCCGTGCGTCAACGCATGAACGACATGGGCGTGGTGCTTGCCGGCAGCACGCCCGATGCCTTCGCCGAGACCATGCGCAGTGATTACGCGCGCTGGGGCAAGGTCATCCGCACCCAGAACATCCGCCTTGACTAACTCCGCCTTGATGAACGCCGAGCCGGCGGCGGCCGGCGATTTTCCTTCTTTGTGTTTCCCATGAATCAAGCTGCTTCTGCTTCCCTGGTCTCCCGGGCCCCGGCCTACCGCTCCCCCCACTGGCCTGCGGGCATGCCCGCCGAGGTGCGCGTGCCGCGCACCAGCCTGGCCTACAACGTCGAGGTGGCCGCCCGGCGCTATCCGGACAAGACCGCGATCCAGTATTTCCATGCCGCCATCTCCTACGCCAGCCTGCACGCGCAGATCGAGCGCATGGCCGGCTACCTGCAGCAGGCCTGCGGCGTGGCGCCGGGCGACCGCGTGGTGCTGTTCAGCCAAAACTGCCCGCAGTTCATCGTGGCCTACTACGCCATCCTGCGCGCCGAGGCGGTGGTGGTGCCGGCCAACCCGATGTGGCTGACCGGGGAGCTCGAACACGTGGTCGCGGACAGCGGCGCGGTGGCGGCGTTCGTCGCGGCGGAGCTTTATCCCCAGATCGCGCCGCTGCATGGCGCCAGGCTGCCGCACGTGATCGTGCATCAGTACGGGGACATGCTTGAGGCGGCCGGTGGCAGCGATGGCGTGCCCGCCTGGCTTTACGAGCCCACCCCGCTGCCCGCCTGCACGCCGGCAGGCGCCACGCTGGCGGCCTGGAAGCAGGCCAATGCCGCGGGCCATGCCCCGCGCGCGCATGAGGCCGGTTATGGCACGCTGTGCATGCTGGCCTACACCTCGGGCACCACCGGCCATCCCAAGGGCTGCATGCATACGCACGGCACGCTGATGAGCGCGGCGGTGGGCTCGCAGCTCTGGCGCAGCGCCAGCCCCGAGAGCGTGTGCCTCTCGGTCGCGCCGATGTTCCATCTGCTGGGCATGCAGAACGGCATCCACGCTCCGCTTTACCTGGGTGCCACCATCGTGTTGCTGCCGCGCTGGGATCGCGCGCTGGCAGCAGACCTGATCGAGCGCTACCAGGTCTCCACCTGGGGCGCGCCGCCCGCCATGCTGGTGGATTTCTTTGCGCAGCCGGGCATCGGCGAGCGCAACCTCTCCAGCCTTGCCTACCTGGGCGGCGGTGGCGCGGCCATGCCGGATGCCGTGGCCACCATGCTGCAGGAGCGCTTTGGGCTGCCTTACGTGGAGGCTTACGGCCTGACCGAGACCGCCGCCTTCTTGCTGTCCAACCCGCGCCACCGGCCCAAGCGCGAATGCCTGGGCATCGCCACGTTCGGCGTGGACGCGCGTGTGATCGACCCGCACACGCTGGCCGAGCTGCCGCAGGGCGAACTGGGCGAGATCGTGACCCATGGCGCGCAGGTGATGCGCGGCTACTGGCGCAACCCGCAGGCCGACGCGGAATCGTTCGTCGAGATCGACGGCAAGCGTTTCCTGCGCACCGGCGATCTCGGCTTCATGGACGAGGAAGGCTACTTCTTCATGCGTGACCGGCTCAAACGCATGATCAACGCATCCGGCTTCAAGGTCTGGCCGGCCGAGGTGGAGAACCTGCTCTACGGGCATCCCGCCATCCACGAAGCCTGCGTGATCGCCGCGCGCGACGCGCGCCGCGGCGAGACCGTCAAGGCTGTGGTGGCGCTCAAGCCGGCCGCGCGCGGCACGCCCGAAGCCAGCGCCGAGCAGATCATGGCGTGGTGCCGCGAGCGGCTGGCGGCGTACAAGGTGCCGCGCATCGTCAGCTTTGTCGATGCCTTGCCCAAATCGGCCACCGGCAAGATCCAGTGGCGGGCGCTGCAGGAGCTGGAGCTGGACCAAGGCGGGGAGCAGCCGGCCGCCGCCGGCAGCGCGGCCTGAACAAGAACAAGGGGAGACATCATGAAGACATCGAGACGAAACTGGCTGGGCCAGGCGGCAGCGCTGGGCGGCGGCGCATTGCTGGGCGGATGGCAGTTGCCCGCGCTGGCGCAGGGCACCTATCCGGGGCGGCCCATCCGCATGGTGGTGCCGTACCCCGCCGGCGGCGGCACCGATACCATCGCGCGCATGATTGGCCAGCGCCTGACCGAGGCCTGGGGCCAGCCGGTAGTGGTCGACAACAAGCCCGGCGCCAGCGGCATGCTCGGCAACGACATCGTGGCCAAGGCGCCGCCCGACGGCTACGCGGTGCTGCTCGGCATCACCGCCATGATCCAGTCGCCCAGCTTGTACAAGCGCATTCCGTACGACGTGGCCCACGACTTCGCGCCGGTTTCGCTGCTGGCCAGGTCCTCCGACCTGTTCGTGGTGCCCAACCGGGTGCCGGCCAGCACGCTTGCCGAGTTCGTGGCCCTGGCCAAGGCCGGCAAGCTCAGCTACGGCTCCTACGGCAACGGCACCTCCTCGCATTTGCATGGCGAGCTGCTCAAGATGCAGGCGCACGTGGACCTTGCACACATCCCATACAAAGGCGCCGCGCCGCTGATGAGCGACGTGCTGGGCGGGCAGGTCGATTCGGCCTTTGTCGATGTGACCTCCGCCAACAGCTATCTAAATAGCGGGAAGTTCAAGATCCTCGCCATCACCGGCACCCAGCGCTACAAGTCGATTCCGTCCGTGCCGACCTTCGCCGAAGCCGGTTTCTCCGGGTTTGAGCCGAGCGGCTGGTTCTCGGTGTTCCTGCCCGCCAATACGCCGCGCGACGTGGTCAGCCGGCTCTCCACCGAGATCGCCCGCATCGTGCGGCTCCCGGACATCTCGCAAAAGCTGTCGGCGATGGGGCTACAGCCGGTGGGCTCCTCCCCGGAGGAGCTGGCGGCGGTGATCGCGACGGACACGCCCAAGTGGGCCCGCATCGTCCGCGACGCCCATATCCAGCTCGACTGAGCCGCCGATCCTATGACGGCTACGACATATATTCACCGGGGCCACCCAGAGGAGTTCGCCATGGAGACCATCCGCTACGCCGTTGCCGACGGTGTTGCCACCCTCACGCTCGATTTCCCCAAGCGCAAGAACGCCCTGAACGGCACCATGCGCCGCGAGATCGGCGATGTCGTGCACCAGCTGCGCCAGGACACCAGCGTGCGCGCGCTGATCCTCACCGGCGCGGGCACGGACTTCTGTTCCGGCGGCGACATCAGCTCGATGCAGGGCGAGATCAGCGCTGACCAGGGCCGGCAGCGCCTGGCGGCCATCCATCCCTGGCTGGAAGACCTGATCCACCTCGACCGCCCGGTGATAGCGGCGGTGGACGGCGCGGCCTATGGCGCCGGCTTCAGCCTGGCGCTCGTGGCCGACATCATCCTGGCGACGCCGCGCGCGCGCTTTGGCCTGCCCTTCCTGCGCCTGGGCCTGATCCCGGATTGCGGCGTGTTCTACACGCTGCCGCGCATGATTGGCCTGCAGCGCGCCAAGGCGCTGATGTTCTCGATGCGCGAACTGAGTGCCGCAGCGGCACTGGAGCAGGGCATCGTGATGGAAATCGTGCCACCGGAGGATCTGCAGGCCCGCGCGCTGGCGCTCGCCTCGGCCTTTACCGACGCCTCGCCGGTGGCGGTTGCGCTGACCAAGAAGGCGCTCAATGCCTCGCTGAACCAGGACCTGCATAGCATGCTGGAGATGGAGGCGGACGGCCAGGGTATCGCTTTCGCCACCGAATACCGCAAGGAGGCCGCCGCACGCTTCCTGGAAAAGCAGCCGCCGCGCTATCGCTGGCCCGACTGAACACCACCCGACAACAACCGCGTGGTGCTGCAACGCAACACCGGCATCACCGGCATCACCGGCAACCATCAAGGAGAACAACATGGGAAATTCCGACAAGAACATGGCGATGGCCGCCCGCAGGGTGCCCTGGATGAGCGAAGACCTGGTCATGTTCCAGGACACCGTACGCCGCTTCGTGGAGCGCGAGCTGGTGCCGAACGAGGCGCGCTGGGCCGAGCGCGGCTACATCGACCGCGAAGTCTGGAACCGCGCCGGCGAGGTTGGCCTGCTGTGCGCCAGCATTCCCGAGGCGTACGGCGGCGGCGGCGGGAACTTTGCCCACGAGGCGGTGATCTGTAACGAAATGGCACGTGCCATCGCCACCAGCCTGGGCAATGGCGTGCACAGCGGCATCGTGGCCCATTACTTGCTCAACTACGGTACCGAGGCGCAGAAGCGCAAATGGCTTCCGCAGATGGCTTCAGGCGCCATGGTGGCCGCCATCGCCATGTCGGAACCCGGCGCGGGCTCGGATCTCAAGTCGGTACGCACCCGAGCGGTGCGTGAGAAGAACCAGAATGGAGACATCTATCGCATCAACGGTGCAAAAACCTTCATCACCAACGGCTACCATGCCGACCTCGTTTGCGTGGTAGCCAAGACCGATCCCGATGCCGGCACGAAAGGGGTCTCGCTCATCATGGTCGAGACCCGGGACCAGCCTGGCTTCAGGCGCGGCCGCATTCTGGAAAAAATCGGGCAGAAAGGCCAGGACACCGCCGAGTTGTTCTTCGACGACGTGTGCGTGCCGGTCGAGAACCTGCTGGGCGACGAGGAGGGCAAGGGCTTCTATCAGCTGATGCAGCAACTGCCGCAGGAGCGCATGATCATCGCGCTTGGTGCGGTGGCGAGCATGCAGCGCGCGATCGAGCTCACCACCGACTACGTACGTGAGCGGCAGGTGTTCGGAAAACCGCTGATCGATATGCAGAACACGCGCTTCAAGCTGGCGGAGTGCAAGACCGAGGCAACCATCGCCGCGACATTCGTCGATGATTGCATGGTGCGCTTGCTCGCCGGCGAACTCGATGCCCCCACTGCGGCCATGGCCAAGTGGTGGTGCTCGCAGAAGAACTGCGAAGTCATCGATGAATGCCTGCAGCTGCATGGCGGGTATGGTTATATGCTCGAATACCCGATCGCTCGCATGTATGCGAACGCGCGGGTCAGCAAGATTTATGGCGGCTCCAACGAGATCATGAAGGAGCTGGTGGCGCGCACGCTGTGATGCGTGGGCGCGGGGCCATGCGGCAAGCCTCTCATGCCAACGTCGTAGTACGTTGGAAGTAGGCCGGCCGCAAAGCCCCGCCCAGCGCGGGTTGCGAGGGGGCAAGCGCGTTTCTCGTTACAAAAGCAGGTGTGCACGGAATAACGGAAAGGTGTAATGTGTGTCACAAGACATGGTTCAAATGCCCGTCGCGAGTGGGGCCTGGAGTGGTAGTACGGTGAGTCGAGCTGATCCGTTGCGCCATTGCAAAGTTCGTCAACCGACTCTCAGCTCTCGCCGTTATTTGACTATGATTAAGTAAAGATTTCGCAACATGGCAGCACCGCCAAGCCGGGGTGGCGGAACCGCAAGCGCTGCCGCGGGATCTTGATTTGTAGTAGATCTACCTTCGCCTCGGACGGGTCTCTGACGGGAGTGAGGTATGGACATTTTCGGCCACTACGCCACACGCTTCGAAGGTCGCAAGGAAGAGGAATACAGCATCCAGGAGTACCTGGATATCTGCAAGAAGGATCCTTCCGCCTATGCGACCGCATCCGAGCGCATGCTCGCCGCCATTGGTCAGCCCGAACTGGTGGATACCCACCACGATCCTCGGCTGTCCCGCCTGTTCTTCAACAAGGTCATCAGGGTCTATCCGGCCTTCCGCGAGTTCTACGGCATGGAGGACACGATCGAGCAGATCGTCGCCTTCTTCAAGCATGCCGCGCAAGGGCTCGAGGAGCGCAAGCAGATCCTTTACCTGCTTGGGCCTCCGGGTGGTGGCAAGTCCTCGCTCGCGGAAAAGCTCAAGGCGTTGATGGAACAGATTCCCATCTACGCATTGAAGGGTTCGCCTATCCATGAATCGCCGCTCGGGCTGTTCTCCCCCGAGGAAGACGGCAAGATCCTGGAAGAGGACTACGGCATCCCGGTGCGCTATCTCAACACCATCGCCTCGCCCTGGGCGGTCAAGCGCCTGCATGAGTTCAACGGCGACATCACGCGCTTTCGCGTGGTCAAGCTGCGCCCGTCGGTGCTGTCGCAGATCGCGATTTCCAAGACGGAGCCGGGCGATGAAAACAACCAGGACATCTCCTCGCTGGTCGGCAAGGTAGATATCAGGAAGCTGGAAGATTTCCCGCAGGACGATCCGGACGCTTACTCGTATTCCGGCGGGCTGTGCCTGGCCAACCGCGGGCTGCTTGAGTTCGTGGAGATGTTCAAGGCGCCGATCAAGGTGCTGCACCCGCTGCTGACCGCGACCCAGGAAGGCAACTACAAGGGTACCGAGGGCTTCGGCGCGATCCCCTTCGACGGCATCATCCTGGCGCACTCGAACGAAGCCGAGTGGACAACCTTCAAGGCCGACAAGAACAACGAGGCTTTCCTCGACCGGATCTACATCGTCAAGGTGCCGTACTGCCTGCGCGTGTCGGAGGAGGTGAAGATCTACGACAAGCTGTTGCGCAGCAGTTCGCTGTCGGCCGCACCTTGCGCGCCCAACACCTTGAAGATGATGGGGCAGTTCGCCGTGCTCACCCGCATCAAGGAGCCGGAGAATTCGAACATCTTCTCCAAGATGCGCGTCTATGACGGCGAGAGCCTGAAGGATGTCGACCCCAAGGCCAAGTCGTACCAGGAGTATCGCGACTACGCGGGCATCGACGAAGGCATGAACGGCTTGTCCACGCGTTTCGCCTTCAAGGTCTTGTCCAAGGTCTTCAACTTCGACAATACCGAGGTGGCCGCCAATCCGGTGCACCTGCTCTATGTGCTCGAGCAACAGATCGAGCGCGAGCAGTTCCCGCCGGAGCAGGAAGCCAAGCTGCGGTCCTACATCAAGGAGTATCTGACCGCACCGTTCGTGGAGTTCATCGGCAAGGAGATCCAGACCGCTTACCTGGAGTCGTACTCCGAATACGGCCAGAACATCTTCGATCGCTACGTGGTGTTTGCCGACCTGTGGATCCAGGACCAGGAGTATCGCGACCCGAATACCGGCGAGATTCTCGACCGCAACGCGTTGAACGACGAGCTTGAGAAAGTCGAGAAGCCCGCGGGGATATCCAACCCCAAGGACTTCCGCAACGAGATCGTCAACTTCGTGCTGCGCGCGCGGGCCAACAACGCGGGCAAGAACCCCGCGTGGACCAGCTACGAGAAGTTGCGCATGGTGATCGAGAAGCGCATGTTCTCCACTACCGAAGACTTGCTGCCCGTGATCTCGTTCAACGCCAAATCCTCTCGCGAGGATCAGGACAAGCACGCGAACTTCGTCAACCGCATGGTTGAGAAGGGGTACACCGCGAAGCAGGTCCGCCTACTTGTGGAGTGGTATTTGCGCGTAAGAAAATCATCGTAACGGCGCCTGGACGAGGCCTCTCCAAGAGAGCAAGCATATGGCCACGGTCATCGATCGGCGCGAGAACGGCGGCAACAAAAGTGCCGTCAACCAGCAACGCTTCATCAAACGCTACCGCGAACAGATACGCCAGGCGGTAGCGAAGGCGGTGTCCGGCCGGAAGATCATGGACATCGAGCAAAGCGGGCAGGTGTCCATTCCGGTCAAGGACATCTCCGAGCCAGCCTTTCACCACGGCCAGGGCGGCCGGCGGGAGTGGATCCATCCGGGCAACAAGAAATTTGTCCGGGGGGATAGCTTCGACCGCCAGCAGCAAGGGGGCGGTGGAGGCGGTTCCAAGGCGAGCGATTCGGGTGAAGGCGAGGACGATTTCGTCTTCACGCTGTCGCGCGAGGATTTCCTCAATTTCTTTTTCGAGGACATGGCGCTGCCGGACATGGCCAAGCGCCATCTTGCCAAGATCGCCGAGGTCCGCAAGGTCAGGGCAGGCTTCTCCATCGACGGCACGCCGTCCAATCTCTCGATCCTGCGCACGATGCGAAGCTCGCTGGGGCGCCGTATCGCCTTGTCGAGCCCGTACCAGAAGAAGCTCGCGCTGCTGGAGCAGGAGTATGGCGAGGTGCTGGAGCAGGACGGACCCTATTCGGCACGGGCGCTCGAACTGATGAAGGAAATGCGCCACCTGCGCTCGTGCGTGGAACGCGTGCCCTTTATCGAAAAGCTCGACCTGCGCTACAACAACCGCGTGCTGAAGAAACGCCCGCAGGCGCAGGCGGTGATGTTCTGCCTGATGGACGTCTCCGGCTCCATGGACGAGAGCCGGAAGGATCTCGCCAAGCGCTTCTTCATGCTCCTGTACCTCTTCCTCAAGCGCAACTATGACCGCATCGACGTCGTGTTCATTCGCCATCACACGGTGGCGAAGGAAGTCAACGAGGAGGACTTCTTCCATTCGCGCGAATCCGGTGGTACGGTTGTGTCCAGCGCGCTCAAGCTGATGGTCGAGGTGATCCACGACCGCTATCCCGCCAGCCAGTGGAATATCTACTGCGCCCAGGCATCGGACGGCGACAACTGGGCGGGCGATTCGGAGTTGTGCGGGCGCCTGCTGCGCGAATCCATCCTGCCGCTGGTGCAGTACTACGCGTATGTGGAGGTGGCGTCGGAGGAGCCGCAGAATCTCTGGGAAGAATATCTGGCGGTGAAGGAGCGCCATGAGAACTTCGCCATGCAGCGCATCATCGGGCCGGACGAGATCTATCCCGTGCTGCATGACCTGTTCCAGAAGAAGGCAGCCTGGCCGTCAAGCCGCTGAGTCCGGCGGCGAGCATGGTGCGCACGTGCGCACCCACCATAAGTTTTTTTCCCCTCTCCCCTCAGGGAGAGGTAGGGGGAAAGGGGTGGTTTTCAGGCGCGGACACTTCGTCGATGCACCCGCCCTCTCCCCCGGCCCCTCTCCCGCTCGCGGGAGAGGGGAGCAACCCAAGGTCGTTGTAGGACTCGTTGTAAGACTGACACGCGGGCAAGGGCTTCACCCGCAACGGGGGTCGTAAATGGCATATCTCTCCACCGGCTCGGAGTGGACCTTCGAGCTGATCCAGCGCTATGACCGCGAAATCGCCCGCATTGCCGGCGATTTCGGCCTGGACACCTATCCCAATCAGGTCGAGATCATTACCGCCGAGCAGATGCTCGATGCCTACGCATCGTCCGGCTTGCCGGTGGGCTACAGCCACTGGTCGTATGGCAAGCATTTCCTCGCGTCCGAGCGCAGCTACCAGCGCGGGCACATGGGGCTGGCCTACGAGATCGTCATCAACTCGAATCCCTGCATCGCCTACCTGATGGAGGAAAACACCATGCCCATGCAGGCGCTGACCATCGCGCACGCCTGCTACGGCCACAATTCCTTCTTCAAGGGCAACTACCTGTTCCGCACCTGGACCAACGCCGACGCCATCATCGACTACCTGCTGTTCGCCAAGAACTACGTAGCCGAATGCGAGCAACGCTATGGCGAGCAGGAAGTGGAGTTGCTGCTGGATTCCTGCCACGCGCTGCAGAACTACGGCGTGGACCGCTACAAGCGGCCCAAGAAGCTCTCCATTGCCGAGGAGCAGGCGCGCCAGACCGAGCGGGAGAACTACCTGCAGACGCAGGTCAACGACCTGTGGCGAACCCTGCCCAAGCACCGCGCGCACGCGCTGGAAGACGATGAAGGCTTCGAGCGCGACGCCGCCTTTCCGCCGGAGCCGCAGGAAAACCTGCTCTACTTCATCGAGAAGAACGCGCCAAAGCTGGCGCCGTGGCAACGCGAGATCGTGCGCATCGTGCGCAAGATCGCCCAGTATTTCTACCCGCAGCGCCAGACCAAGGTCATGAACGAAGGCTGGGCCACGTTCTGGCACTACACCATCCTGCATCAGCTCTATGAAGAAGGCCTGGTCAACGACGCCTTCATGATGGAATTGCTGCAGGCGCACACCAACGTGATTTACCAGCCGCCGTACAACAGCCCGTACTACAGCGGCCTCAACCCGTACACGATAGGCTTCCTGATGTTCCAGGACCTGCGCCGCATGTGCGAGAACCCGACCGAGGAAGACTACCGCTGGGCGCCGGAATTTGCCGGCAGCGACTGGCGCAAGACGCTCGACTTCGCCATGCGCAACTTCAAGGACGAGAGCTTCCTGCTGCAGTTCCTGTCGCCGCGCGTGATCCGCGAGCTCAAGCTGTTCTCCGTGCTCGACGACGACCGCGAAGGCAAGCTGCGGGTGACCGCCATCCATGACGACGAGGGCTACCGCAACATCCGCCAGTTGCTGGCCAACCAGTATGACCTGTCGAACATGGAGCCCAACATCCAGATCACCAATGTGGATGTGGGGGGCGATCGCTCGCTGACCTTGCGCCACCTGCAGAACGACCGCCGCCCGCTGGCGCAGAACTTCGACGAGGTGATCCGCCACGTCACGCGGCTGTGGGGCTTTACGGTGCGCCTGGAAGTGGCCTACGAAGACGGCCGGCGCGAATCCAAGTACGAATGCAAGCCGGAACGCCGGCATCGCAAGGCGGCTTGATGGCCGAGGAGGGCGGCGCACCACGCGCCGCCCTATTTGCAGACAGCGTTACGCCGCTGCGTCGACGCTCCAGGTTCGCACCTGGTCGATGAGGCCCACGCTCGGCTCCGGATACCCGCACACCGCTTCGCCTATCACCCGTCCCCAGTAAGTTTCCGACCCGTCCGCCAGCCGCCAGGCATGCAGGCGGCGCGTATGGATCTGCAGGTCATATTCCTCGGTGATGCCAATGGCCCCGTGCACTGCATGGGCGATGGCGGCCACCGGCGTGACCGCTTCGCTGGCGTTGAGCTTGCCGATGGCAGCGCGCAGCGGGTCTGGCTGCCAGCCACTGGCGGCACAGGCGATCTGCGCGGCCACGCGCGCGGCGGTGACGTGTTCGGCCATCACGCTGATCTGGTGCTGGATCGCCTGGAACTTGCCGATGGCGCGGCCGAACTGCTGGCGGTCGTTGGCATATTGCAGCGTCATGTCGAACACATGTGACATGGCGCCGGCCAGTTGCACGGCGTGCAGACAGGCGCCGATCTGGCGCAGCGCGCCCGCGGGCAGCGCGAACAAAGGCAGTCCGCCCGGGACAGGGCGCTGCAGGACCAGGGCCAGATCCGCATGGGCGCCGGTCGCGCGCACTTGTGCCCGGGTGCGTGGCAGCAGCACGCACTGCGTGCCTTCCTGGACCAGGAACCAGGCCGCTTGCGCGCCCCCTGCGACGAGAACCGCATCCGTGGCGCCGTCTTCCATGTCGAAGCTCGCCAGCGCGATGGGTTCGGCTGGCACCGCCATCCCGGCGGCGTGCAGCAGCGCACGCGCGAACATGGTCTGGCCCAGCGGCAGGGGCAGTGCGTGGCGGCCCAGCGCGAACAGCACCGGCGCCAGTTCGTCCAGCGGCAAGCCCGCGCCGCCGGCCGCTTCGGGCAGCAGGCAATCGGCAAAACCGCTGTCTTGCAATGACTGCCACAAGGGCAGGTGGTTTTCTCCGCGTTCGATGGCGCGGACGACGGCGGGCGTGCAGCAGTCGCGCAGCACGGTGTCGAGCGCGTCCGAGTAAGCGTTATGCATAGGGTACTCCGGTTCAGCGCAGGCCAAGGCCCCGGGCAATCATGCCGCGCAGGATCTCGCGCGTGCCGCCGCGCAGCGAATAGGACGGGGCGACCTGGCTGACGTAGGCCAGGGTGCGGTACAGGTCGGGATCGGCGGCGAGGTGCGGGTCGTCACCCAGCGCGGCCTCCGCCAGCGCCGGCACGGACTGCTCGAATTCCGTGCCCAGGTCCTTGACCAGCGCGGCTTCCACCACCGGGCTCTCGCCCGCGGCGAGCCGGGCGGTCACCGCCAGCGACATGGCCCGCAGCACCGCCAGCCTGGCGGCCAGCCGGCCGATGGTGACGGTGTCGCGCCGCGCGGCGGGCGCGCGCCGCAGCGCCGCGATCCAGGTATCGAGCAGCACCACACTGGAATACAGCCGCTCCGGGCCGCTGCGCTCGAAGGCCAGTTCCGCGTTGACCTGCTCCCAGCCGCTGCCCTCGCGGCCAACCAGCGCCGCTTCAGGCAGCATCACGTCCTCGAAGCTGACTTCGGAGAAATGCGCATCGCCCGCCAGGTCACGGATCGGGCGCACGGTCACGCCCGGTGCGGACAGGTCGATGATGACCTGCGACAAGCCGCGCTGACGGTCCTCGCCCGTGCCGGAGGTGCGCACCAGCGCCAGCATGTAGTGGCAGCGATCGGCGTTGGTCGTCCAGATCTTGCGGCCGTTCAGGCGCCAGCCGCCGTCCGGCTGCGGCACGGCGCGGGTCGCGACGCTGGCCAGGTCGGAGCCGGAATTGGGCTCGCTCATGCCGATGCAGAAGAAGGCCTCGCCCTGGCAGATGCGCGGGAGGTAAAACGCCTTTTGTGTGTCGCTGCCGTAACGCAGGATCAGTGGCCCGCTCTGGCGGTCCGCGATCCAGTGTGCCGAGACCGGCGCGCCACAGGCCAGCAGTTCCTCCACCAGCACGAAGCGTGAGAACGGATCGAGCCCGGCGCCGCCATATTGCGCGGGCAAGGTGATGCCCACCCAGCCGCGGCGCGCCAGCGCGCGGCTGAAATCGGCGTTGAAGCCCATCCACGAACGGGCGCGGATCTCGGGCGGCAGGGCCGGCAGGTGTTCGGCCAGGAAGGCCTTCACCTCGCGCCGGAAGGCGGCCGCTGCCGGCGGCAAGGCAGTCAGCTGGAAGGTGCTGGGCAGGGAAGTCAAAATGGGTCTCCGTGAGAAACGGGGAATCGGGGAGTCGGGGAATCTGGCGAGTCGGGGAGGGGGGCGCGCCACGCGCGCCCGGGCGGATCAGTCCAGCGTCACGCCGGAATCCTTCACCACCTTGTGCCAGCGGTCGATTTCCTGCCCGAGATATTTGCCGTAGTCCTCGGGGCTGTTGCCGCGCGGCTCGGCGCCTTGCGCTGCCAGGCTGGCACGCACGTCCGGCGCGCCCAGCGCGCCGAGCGTGGCGGCATTGAGCCTGCGCACGATCTCCGGCGGGGTCCTGGCCGGCACCAGCATGCCTTGCCACGCACCCACCTCGAAGCCCGGCATCACGGTTTCCGCCACCGTCGGCACATCGGGCAGTTGCGAGCTGCGGGAGTTGCTGGTGACCGCGAGCGCCTTCATGCGCTTGTCGCGGATAAAGGGCAGCGAGGAGTTGATGGTGTCGGTCATGAACTGCACCTGGCCGCCAGCCAGGTCGGTCAGCGCCGGCGCGCTGCCTTTGTACGGCGCGTGCACCGCCGACAAGCCGTTGGCCTGCAGGAACAGGAAGGCCGCCAGGTGGGTCACGTTGCCGTTGCCGGCCGAGCCGTAGGTCAGCTTGCCCGGGTTGGCCTTCAGGTACTGGATGAACTCGGCCAGGTTGTTGGCCGGCACCTGGGCGTTGACCTCCAGCACCAGCGGCACCATCGCCGTCATGGCCACCGGCGTGAAGTCGCGGCGCACGTCGTACGAGAGCTTCTTGTACAGCGCGGGGCTGAGCGCGATCGACGAGGTGTTGTAGAGCACCGTGTAGCCGTCTGCCGGCGCTTTGGCGACCATCTCGGCCGCGATATTGCCATTGGCGCCGGGGCGGTTGTCCACCACCACCTGCTGGCCGAGTTCATCCGACATCTTCCTGGCGATGACGCGCGAGACCAGGTCGGTGGGCCCGCCGGGCGGAAACGGCACCACCAGCTTGACCAGGTGGGCGGGATAGCCGGCGTCGCCGGCGGCGCCGGCCGGACCCGCAATGAGGCCGAGCGCCAGCAGCAGCGGCACGCCGCGCGCGCGGGGGTGCCGGGCCGCCCTGTTGATGCTGAAGTCCTTGTCGCTGGTCTTGCCGTACTTCTCTGTCTTTTTATGTTTCTTATGTTCTTGCATAGGTCTCCTCCGGTGCAGGGGCTAGCGGCCGGCCAGCAAGCGCCGGGCGGAATAAGTCATGACAAGCTCATGGCGCTGGTTGAAGACTTCGATGTCCGAGTCCACCACGGCGCGGCCATTGCGCGACGTGGGGCGGATGCCGGTCACCGTGACCGTGGCCCAGACGGTGTCGCCCACCATCACCGGGGCATGGATCTTCTGCGTCAGCTCCAGCATGGCCAGCCCGGTACCCTGGATCATGGTCTGCAGGATGAAGCCCTCGATCATCGCGTAGGTCAGCGCGGCGGGCACGGGCCGCCCATGGATGGCGCCGCCTTCATATCCCGCCTCGATAAAGATCGCTTCCAGCATGCCGGTGACCGAGATGAAGTTGACCAGGTCGGTCTCGGTCACGGTGCGGCGGAAGGTCTGGAAGGCCTGGCCTACCTTGATGTCTTGCCAGTAAAAGCCCTGGCCGAGGCGGGGGAGTTGGGTATGGGGCACGGCGTCTCCTGGTGAGGGCCGCCATCGGCGGCCGGCTTCCTTTATGTTAGGAGCGGGAATGCGGCAGGGTTAGGCATTAGTGGCCGGCGACGCACAATAGGCCGCGCCGTCCCGGCCCAGCTCGTCGATCTGCTCGCTGCTCAGGCCCGCCTCGCCAAGCAGGCTGCGGGTGTGCTGGCCCAGGCGCGGCGGCAGCGCGCTCGCCGCACGCTCGCCGTCGAAGCGCACTGGCGCGCTGGGAAAGCGCAGCGTGCCCATGGCCGGGTCGTCCAGCGTGTCGAAGAAGCCGGTGGCGCGCAGGTGCGGGTCATCCACCAGCTCGGCGAGCTGGTTGACCCGCGCCACCGGGATCTGCAGCGTTTCGCAAAGCGCCAGCCAGGCGTCGGTGGTGCGCGTGCGCACGATCTCGCCGGTCAGCTCGTAGAGGGTTTCGATATGCTGCGTGCGCGCGGCGATGCCGGCAAAGCGCGGGTCGGCGGCCAGCTCGGGCCGGCCCGCGGCGGTGAAGAAGTCGCGCCAGTGCGCATCGGTGTACGGCATCATGCAGACGTGGCCGTCGGCGCTCTGGTAGGGCCGGCGCAGCGGCGCCAGCACGCGCGGATAGCCGGCGGGCCCGCGCGGCGGCTCGAAGTGCTGGCCATACAGATGCTCGACCAGGTTGAAGGCCACCATCGATTCGAACATCGGCACTTCCACCAGCGTGCCCTTGCCGCCCTGGCGCTCGCGTCCGGCAATGGCCGCCGAGATCGACAGCGCCGCCACCAGCCCGCTGGTCTTGTCCGCCGCGATGGTGGGGAAGTAGCGCATGGTGCCGGTCTGCGCCGCCATCAGCGCAGCATTGCCGGACAGGCCCTGGATAATGTCGTCGTAGGCCGGGCGGCCCCCATAGGGGCCATCCTCGGCAAAACCCAGCAAGCTCACATAGACCAGGCGCGGATGCCGCGCCATCACCTCGGCGGGGTCCAGCCCCAGGCCGGCCAGCTTCTGCGGGCGCATGCTGTGCATGAACACGTCGGCGCTGGCCAGCAGCCGCTCCAGCGCGGCCTGCGCCGCGGGCTGCTTGAGGTTGAGCACCACGCTTTTCTTGCTGCGGTTCACGCCCAGGAAGATGGCCGACATGCCATCCTCGGTGGCCGGGCCGGTGCGCCGCGTGGAGTCGCCCTCGGGGGGCTCCACCTTGATGACCTCGGCGCCGAGGTCGGCCAGCCACTGGCTGGCGTAAGGGCCCATCACGACCGTGGATAGGTCGATCACGCGGATGCCTGAGAGGGGCAACATGTCTGGGTGTCTCCTGTTTGTTCTTGTGCCGGACTTGCGCCGGGGCGGGTGCCCGGGCGCGCGTCAGATGCCACAGGGTAGATCAGGCGGATCGTTTGCGTCTAATATTAGATTTTTAGGATTCGATATCTTCTGGATATCGATGTGGCAATCAGCGTGGACCTTCGTCAACTTCAGCAGTTCGTCGCCCTGGCCGAAACCGGCAACTTCCACCGCGCGGCCGAGCGCCTGCACATGGCGCAGCCGCCGCTCTCCATCTCGATCCGCAAGCTGGAAGATGCGCTCGGCACGCCGCTGTTCGTGCGTACCTCGCGCGGGGTGCGGCTGACCCAGGCCGGCGAAGCCGCGCTGCACGACGCGCGGCGCGCGCTGTTCCATGCCGGCCAGGCTCGCGCGGCGGCACTGGCGGCGGCGCATGGCGAGCGCGGCGCACTGCGCGTGGGCTTTGTCGGCTCGGCTACCTACGCCTTGCTGCCCAAGCTGATCCCGGCGTTTCGGGCAGCGCACCCGGGGATCGAGCTGATCCTGCACGAATCCACCTCGGCCTCGATCCTGGACCGGCTGGAACGCCATCAGCTCGATGCCGGGCTGGTGCGCTTTCCCATCTTGCATAGTGGCGGCTATGCGCTGATGCCGCTGGAGAACGACGAGTTCGTGGCCGCGGTGCCGGCCGATAGCCGCTTTGCGCAGCGCGATGCGATTGCGCTCAAGGCGCTCGCCGGGGAACCCTTCATCATGCAT
This sequence comes from Cupriavidus sp. CuC1, assembly GCF_044627735.1. NCBI lineage: Bacteria > Pseudomonadati > Pseudomonadota > Betaproteobacteria > Burkholderiales > Burkholderiaceae > Cupriavidus > Cupriavidus sp. CuC1. Next base: position 21,692 of record NZ_JBIUHC010000046.1, read on the forward strand.
CCCAGCGCCGAGGTGCCCAACCTGCAGGCCGTCGCCATGCTGCTGTGCCAGCAAGCCGGGTTCGTGCCGCGAGTGACGCAAGAAGCGGTGCAGGTGCAGACCATTGTCAGCCTGGTGGAAAGCGGCCTGGGCGTGGCGCTGGTGCCCAGCGTGGCGGCGCGCTATATCAACCGGCGCGTGTGTTTCCTGCGGCTGACCAGCCCGCGGCCGGCGGCGCGCATCGGCATCGCGCTGGCCACGTCCACCGATAGCGATGACCGGCAGGTGCAGCGTTTGCTGGAGGTGGCCCGCGCCGTGGTTGCCTAGGCTGCCGGATCAGGCGGGCGTGTGGCCGCCACGCGCCGTGCCGGCGCGCTCCAGCGCCACGCCCGGCAGCAAGTGCAGCAGGCGAACCAGCTCGCTCTGGCGATGGGTGCCGGTCTTGCGCAGGATGTCGCGGATATGCACGCGCACCGTGTGCGGCGAGACGAATTCGTGATCGGCGATCTCGGTAAGGGTTTCGCCGGCGGCAAGGCGGATGGCGACCAGGCTTTCCTTGCGCGACAGGCCGAACAGCGAAGTGAGCACCGAGCTGTCGAGCACCGAGCGCGATTCCGAATTGCCCATCAGCACCATCGCGAACGGCAGTTGCCACGGGCCTTCCACGGGCTGGCGCGCGACCAGCGGCAGCACGATGATGGGCACCGGCTGGCCGCCCGACGTAATGTGCATCCACGAGCCTGCCGCCGCCTCGCCACCACGGGATTGCATGGCGCGGTCGAGCAGCTTGTGCAGGGTGGCATGCAGGGTCTGGTCGTGGGCCTTGAACACGCCGTTTTCCAGCGCGAGCTGGCTGTCGGCCTGCACCAGCGCCTCGGCCCAGATATTGGCGTAGCGCACGCGCATATCGGCCTGCAGCACCATCACGCCGAAGTCGAGCGTATCCAGCCCGGCCAGGCCAAGGGCTGCCAGGCCGCTCAGCTCGAAGTTGCGCTGCTGCATGCGCGCGGCGCGGGCCCAGTGCGGCAGCACGCGCGCGAGCCGCTTGCTGCGGTGGCTCAAGCCCTGCGTCCCGTCGGAACTGGTGTCCAGCCGGCCGCCCCGGCCCGTGCCGCCCATCAGCACGCAGACCTCGGCGGTATCCAGCAGGCGGATGCCATGCTCCAGGTCGGCGCCATGCGCCGGCGCGCGCCAGGGCGCGCCCTCCTGCTGGTCGCCGGGGTGATCGCCCGCGAGCGCGCGCTTGGGCAGGCTTGCCAGCGCATGCAGGCCTTCGGGCACGTAGGTGCCTTGCGCCGAGAAGCAGCCATGCGGGGTGACGCCGAGGCGCGCCTGGCCCGACAGCTTGTCCCAAACCAGGTAATGCGGGCTGTCGGTGTCGGTATAGCTGGAGAAGAGGTCCAGCGCGGCTGGCATGGCAGTGACGTCAAGCGCCGACTCGTAGATCGAATCGATCAGACGATGGAAGTCTTCATCCGCCGACGGATGTTCGCCCATAGTGTTTTCCCCGGTGGCTCTCGCCCAATCCTGCTTTCTCTTTTTTATTGGCCCGCTGGTAGCGGTACGGCTGGCTCGCTCTGGCCGGCTCCGATGTGGCAGATGCCACCGACGGGGTCAGGCACCCGGTATGCCGGGTACGTCAGCGCTGCGCGTTACCGTGTGGCGGCATTATGCGGATGCGAGCATAACTTCGCAAACGCGGAATGTCCCCTGGGCGATTATTAAAAATTATTTCAGCGCTGAAATGCCCGCGAAGCCGGGCACGGCCGCGCAAAGCGTACCCATTTCTGCGTGCGATTTGCGAGCCAGCCGCATGCTGACTCAGCCGGCTCAGCCAGGCCCGGGCGCACCCTTTGAAAGCGCGGCAGCGCCCCCGGCCGCGGCTTCCAGTTCAGCGGCCTGCGCGGCCTCCGTGGCCTGGGCCGGTGTGACCCCCGAGCCACCCTCGACCTGCACCGTCACCCGCTGCGTGGCCATGCTGATGCCATGCTGGTCGAACTTGCGCTTGAGCCGCACGTTGAAGGCGCGCGTGATTTCCGCCTGGGTCAGGGGGCGGGTCCTGAACTGGGCTAGCACCACCGAGCCGTTGGGGTCGAAGCGATCGAGGCCCAGGATGTCGAGTCCGGACAGCAGGTTGCGCGCGTAGCGGAAATCGCGCGCCACCTCGGCGCCGGTCTCGCGGATCAGCTCGATGGCCTGGTCGAGATCGCTGCCATATGCCACGCCGATATTGAACACGGCAACGGCGTAGCCGCGCGACATGTTCTTGATGGCCTTGATCTGGCTGTAGGGCAGTATATGCAGCGCGCCCTTGCCGTCGCGCAGCTTGACGGTGCGGATGGTCATGGCCTCCACCGTGCCGATATGGTCGGGCAGTTCCACCGAGTCGCCGATGGCGATCGAATCCTCCACCACGATGAACAGGCCGGTGATCAGGTCCTGCACCAGGCTTTGCGCGCCAAAGCCGATGGCCAGGCCGACCACGCCGGCGCCGGCCAGCAGCGGCGTCACGTTGACGCCGAGGTTGGCCAGCACCACGATCAGCGTGATGACCAGCAGCGCGACGAACAACGCATTGCGCACCAGCGGCAGGATGGTCCTGGCGCGCAGGCTGGGCTCCTGCCCGCGGCCGTGCGCGGGCGTCAGCGTCTGGGTGATGGCCGTATCGATCAGCAGCCACAGCAGCCACGACAGCAGCACGGTGCTGGTCACGCTGAACACGGCCTCGCCGATGCGCTTGCCGACTGCGGTGGATTCCATGACCGAGAACAGCGAGGCGCCCCAGATGCGGCTGGCCAGCTCGAAATAGGCAAACCAGATCACTACCCGCACCAGCGCCACCGCGAAGCGGCCGAAGCGCGACAGGTAGGCCGAGCGCTGGCGGTCGCGAAAGCGCGGTGCGCGGTGCGCGGACTTGGGCGAGCGCCCGGTCACCAGCGTCAGCATCAGCGCGGCGACGAACAGCGCCACCGAGCCTACGGTGCGCCGCAGGAAGATGTCCGCGTAGCCGGTGGCCAGCACCGTGCCGGCCACCGAGACCACCACCACCGCCAGCACCGGCAGGTGCCAGCTCGCGCCCACCAGGCGCAACAGGTCCATGAGAGCGGGGTGCCCCTGGCGATAAGCCAGCGGCCGGTTGCTGATGATCTGGCCGATCTGCCGGCGAAAGCGCAGCGTGAAGGCGCCGATCAACAGCGCCGCGGCGATGTTGGCCCCGGTTGACACCAGCGCTGACAGGTTGGTGCCGAGCGAGGCGATCACGCGCGCGTCGGTCGTGACGTCACCCAGCGCCGCCAGCGCGCCGGTGGCGAACAGCAGCCTGCGGGAGTGCAGCAGCATGTCGCGCACCGCGTGTGCGCGGTGGGCCGAGGTGAACAGCGCGAAGATGACCTGGCACACCGCGCCCATCACGGCACCGGCCACCACCGAATAGGCAATCACCATGCCAGCTACGCTGGCGGGCGAGCGCCCGAACACACCGTTGGAGAGCAGCATCGCCAGGGCGAAGGCCACCACCCACGGCGCCACCCTGCGCAGCATGTACAGCCCGACGTCCATCCAGGACGGCACCGCCGGCAACTCGTGGCGTATCGCTGGCCGCAGGCGCCGGTTGCGTACCCTTCGCACCGCCTCCCGCAGCAGCCATCCGGCGAAGAACCAGGCCGCGAGCACGGTGGCGAACTCCCGTGCCGATTGCCATGGCGAGCGCGCCCCGTTGATGGTCAGCGCGGCCAGCCATTCCTCGCGCGCGAAACCGATGCGCCAGCGCCAGTAATGCCACGGCCCCTTGTCCTTGCCGAGCGACGCATCGAGATGGTCGACCGCCTCGGCCAGCGCCCCGAGCAGGCCGGGCTGTGGCGCCGACGCGGCACTGGCCGCGCCAATGCCCTTGCGCAGCGTCTGCAACTGGTCGACCAGGGCCTTGCGGTCCTTGTCGTTCTGCAGCGTGGTGATGACCTGGTCGAGCGACTGCGCGAGCGGCTCGCTGGCCGCAGGCTGCGAGGCCGGCGCGGACCCGGCTTTGACGACCGCCGCCAGCGAGGGCAGTCCGGGCGGCGCCGCCAGTGCCGGCTGCGCCGCCAGCGCGAGCCAGAGCAACAGCATCAGCATCAGCATCAGCAGCGCGCCGGGCCGGCACGCGGCCGGTAACGTTAGGTGGGTTAGGTGGGTTAGGTGGGTTAGGTGGGACCTGATCACGAGCGTCATCCCATGCGGGTACAGAGTGCCCGGGCAACGCCGGGGGGATGCCTGACACTGTAGCCCATTGCGGATACCGCACACGCCGTGGAATCGTGCAGCGCCGCAACAGGCCTTGCCGGTCACACAGCGCATCCGGCATGGCGCATCTCGCGCGGGCAGCAGGTGGGGCGTGCTGCCCGCGTACCATGGTCACGTGCCCGTGTCTGCCGTTTGCGGTCAACGGAGTGGCGGTGCGGGCCGTTGAGTGAGGTATTGCGTGTCGGTCGGGTTGCGGCTGTATGCAGCCCTGTCGTTTCGTTGTCCCAATGGCATTGTTACCGCAGGAGCCTGTCATGAATGCTATGAAAGCCTTGAACTCCGTTACCGCGTCGCCAGCCCCGCTCGGCCGGCGCATTGGCTTGCCCCTGCTGCTGGCCGCAGCGCTCTTCGCCTCGGTCCCGCACCTGGCGCGCGCCCAGGCCACGCCCGCAGCACCCGCCGCACCCGCTGCTGCTGCGCCAATGGCCAAGCCTGCGGCGCCCGCTGCCTCCGTGCCGATGGCCAAGCCGGCCGCGCCCGCCGCTGCCGCCGCCCCGGGTGGCGGCCCTGGTCAGGTATGGGTCAACAAGACTTCCAAGGTCTACCACTGCCCCGGCACCAAGTACTACGGCAAGACCAAGAACGGTGCCTACATGAGTGAAGCCGACGCCACCGCGCAAGGCTTCCATGCAGACCACGGCAAGGCATGCAAGTGAGCCGCGGGAAGCGTCGTCAGGAGGGCATGGCATGCACCTGATCTGGGTCATTCTCATCGGCTTTCTCGCCGGACTGGTGGCGCGCCTGCTCACGCCCGGGCGCGGGCCAAGCGGTTTCTTCCTGACCGCCGGCCTGGGCATCGTCGGCTCGCTGGCAGCGACCTTCCTTGGGCAAGCCCTGGGCTGGTACCGGCCCGGCCAGTCCGCCGGCTTTGTCGGCGCCGTGCTGGGCGCGGTGATCCTGCTGGCGCTGTATCACCTGGCAACGCGACGCTAGGCAAGCCGCCGATTCTTCAAGTGGCCAATGCTGCTGCCCGCGGGCATGTCCCGTGGGCAGCAGCGTTCGCGCCGCGCGCTGGCGTACTCACGCTTTCTTGCGCTTTCTTGCGCTTTCATGCATTCGTCGCTTCCGACGATGCGTTGCGCGCCGTCATCCCTGAATCTCCATACCACGCCGGCAAGCCTGTCTATTGGGCTCGCCGGACTCAGGCATTCCGCCGTTGCGCGTAGCGTTGCGCGCCGACGGGCAACGGGGAATGGTTCAGCACACATCAAGAAGACGTGGAGACAAGATGGAACTCAATGCATCGGTAACGGCAGTGATCACGGGCGGCGCGTCGGGCCTGGGCGAAGCCACCGCGCGGGCGCTGGCGGCGCACGGCGTGCGCGTCGCGCTGTTCGACATGAACGCGGAGAAGGGCGAGGCCGTGGCGCGTGAGCTCGGTGGCGTGTTCTGCCAGGTCAACGTGACGTCGGAAGCCGAAGTCGAAGCCGGCTTCGCCAAGGCACGCGCGGCACTCGGGCAGGAACGCATCCTGGTGAATTGCGCCGGCACCGGCAACGCCATCAAGACCGCATCGCGCGCCAAGGAAGCGCCGGACCAGATCCGCTTCTTCGCCTCGGACGCGTTCGAGCGCATCATCCAGATCAACCTGATCGGCTCCTTCCGCTGCCTCGCGCGCTCGGCCGCCGGCATGCTCACGCTGGATGCGCGCGACGGCGATCGCGGCGTCATCATCAATACCGCCTCGGTGGCGGCGCAGGACGGGCAGATGGGCCAGGCGGCTTACTCGGCCTCCAAGGCTGGCGTGGTCGGCATGACCCTGCCGATTGCGCGCGACCTGTCCGGCGAAGGCATTCGCGTCAACACCATCATGCCCGGCATCTTCAATACGCCGCTGCTGCAAGGCGCGCAGGAACACGTCAAGGCCGCGCTGGCCGCCTCGGTGCCGTTCCCCAAGCGGCTCGGCGCGCCGGAAGAGTTTGCCTCGCTCGCGCTGGAGATGTGCCGCAACAGCTATTTCAACGGCGAAGCGGTGCGGCTCGATGGCGCCATCCGCATGGCCCCGCGCTGATCCGGCAACTCAGAAAAAATAATAAAGGGCGCGCGCATGCAGCAGGACCGAGAGAAGGAGACGCTGATGGATTTCAGTTACCTGGCCACACTGCCGCATGCGCTGCGCCACTTCGCGCAGCGGCGGCCCGATGCGGTGGCCTACGCCTTCGAAGGCAGGCTGACCACCTATCTGGAGCTGGACCGCCAGAGCGACAGCGTCGCCCAGGCGCTGGCGGCCGCGGGGGTCGGGCCCGGCGAGCGCATCGGCTATATCGGCAAGAACTGCGATCACTACTTTGAGCTGCTGCTGGGGGCGGCCAAGATGGGCGCCGTGATGGCGCCCGCGAGCTGGCGCCTGGCGCCGCCGGAGGTTGGCTATATCGTTGGCCACTCCGATGCCGCGCTGCTGTTCGTGGGGCCGGAATCGGCGGACCTGGTGCGCAAGCTGCTGCCCACGCTGCCGTTGGTGCGCGAGGTGATCGCCATGGAAGGCGGCCAGCCAGACTGGCCCGCCTATGCGGACTGGCGCGACGCGCATGCCCCCACGCCGCCGGTGCACCAGCCCGCCGCGCATGATGTGGTGCTGCAACTGTATACGTCGGGCACCACCGGCCGTCCCAAGGGCGCCATGCTGACCCACCGCAACCTGACCGCGGGCACGGAGGCCAGCGAGCGCGAAGATATCGCCTGGTCGCGCTGGACGGACGACGATGTTTCGCTGGTGGCGATGCCGGTGGCGCATATCGGCGGCTCGGGCTGGGGCTTGCGCAGCTTGCTTGCCGGGGCCAAGGGCGTGGTGGCGCGCGATTTCGATCCCGGCGCGGTGCTTGACTTCTTTGAGCGCGAGCGCATCAGCAAGCTGTTCCTGGTGCCCGCGGCGATGCAGTTCGTGCTGCGCGACGCGCGCGCGCGCAGCATCGACTACTCCCGCCTGAAGACCTTGCTCTATGGCGCGGCGCCGATCCCGGCAGCGTTGCTGCGCGAAGGCATTGAAGTCTTCGGCTGCGGGTTTGCGCAGCAGTACGGCATGACCGAGACCACCGGCACGGTGGTGGCGCTGCCGCCGGAAGACCACACCACCGACGATGTGCCGCGCATGCGGGCCGCCGGCAAGCCGCTGCCCGGCGTGGAAGTGGTGGTGGTGGACTGGGAAGGCCGGCGCCTGCCGCCGGACGAAGTCGGCGAGCTGATGATCCGCTCGCCGCAGAATATGGCAGGCTACTGGAAGCAGCCCGACGAGACGGCGCGCACCATCGACGCCGACGGCTGGCTGCGCACCGGCGACGCCGGTTTTCTCGACGCCGAGGGCTATGTCTACATCCACGACCGGGTCAAGGACATGATCATCAGCGGCGGCGAGAACGTGTATCCCGCCGAGGTCGAGAGTGCGATCTATGGCCACCCGCAGGTGGCGGATGTGGCCGTGATCGGCGTGCCCGACGAGAAATGGGGCGAGGCGGTCAAGGCCATCGTCGTGCCGCGGCCCGGGCAGGCGCCAGATCGCGACAGCATTGTGGCGTGGGCGCGCGAGCGGCTGGCCGGCTACAAGATCCCCAAGAGCATCGAGTTTGTCGATGCGCTGCCGCGCAACCCGTCCGGCAAGCTGCTGCGCAGGAAGCTGCGCGAGCCATACTGGGAAGGGTACAACCGGCGGGTCAATTGAGGCTGGCGCACACGAATGCAAGACGCTCGGTAGGCTGCGCTCTCCCATTTCATGGGAGAGCGCAGCGAGTCAGTGATCATCGGGACACATTCTTCTTGAATGCCTCCACCTGCCCCACGGAACACGTTACGTAACGCGTAACACGCAGCCGGCCCCCCGGGGGGCGCTCTTGGCTGGCGATACGCGCAGCCAAGTCCTTCCTGCCTGGCACGCCATCCCGCAAGGCGTTATGGCGCCTGCCTTCCCGGCCGGCGCCATCCCTCACGCAATTCCCCTCGCACCCGCTGCGCTCAATGCCTTGCAGTTGGCACACGGCTTGCTGTATTGCCTGTGACAACGTTGCCGCGGATACCAGCCAAGCCGGATGGGCATGTCGTTGCCAAGGAGGGAGCAGATGGAACCGGAACGCAGCAGGTCGCACGGAGGTACGCGGTCATGAATGCACTCCTGATTGAGGACAACCCGCTCTTGCGGCTCGGCCTGCTGCGCATGCTCGGAGGCGTCGAGTGCTTGGGCCATGTGATCTGCCTGGACCCGGCCGATTTCGCCCTGCTGCAGGGGCAGATGAACGACTTTGCGCTGGTGATCCTCGGCTTGCCGCAGACGCAGGATCGCGCACGCGCGCCGCTGGAGACCGCACGCACCGTGCTATCGGCGCAGTACCTGCTGCTGCTGGTCGATGGCACGTTGCCGCCCGTGTTGTCGCCGGATCTGGCGCGGGGCGTCTGCACGTGGCTGCCGAAGGCGTCGTCGCTCGCCGCGATCGAGGCGGCGATCCGGCTGGTGCTGGCCGATGACACGCGTTGGCATGGCGCGCCGGTCCCACATCCCTACGCGCCGTTGCAGGCGCTGGCGGCGCAAGGTGGGCGCATCGACCTGCTGCGCGACGAGGCGCGCATGTTGAAGCTCACGCCGCGCCAGTACGAGGTGCTGGTCCTGCTGTCGCACGGCTATCCGCTCAAGACCGTGAGCCAACTGCTCAATATCTCGGTGGCTACCGTGAAGAGCCATGTCGCGCTGCTGTACCAGCGCCTGCAGGTCAGCAACAAGAGCGAAGCCATCCATGCCGCCCGCCAGCGCGGCGCCAGGTTCCAGGCGGGCAGCAGTCACGGCAGCAACGATCGTGGCGCGGTCCACGCCTGGCCCTAACCCCGGTTTCCCGTTCAGGAGAGCACCATGCGCAACCACACCGCGAGGGACGCGGAAATCGCCGCCGCCATCGACGCCACCCTGCTGCGCCGCCGGCAGCAGTTCGACGGCCAGCCCGCCGCATGGCATGTGCTGTGCGAAGCCGCGCACGTCGCCACGCTGGGCGAGCCGGCGCGCCGGGCCTTCGTCGCGCGCGTGGCAGCCAGCCGTGGCGCCGACATCGCCCTGCGCCTGCTGCTCAAGGCACAATCGATCCGGGCTACCGTGACCGCGGCGCTGGAAGCCGGTGAAGACGTGGACGCCGGCCAGCCGGCGAGGCCGCCGGGCGGGAACGCAGCCCGGCTGGCGGGCCGCTGCACGGAAGGTGCCGCTTATCTGCTTACCTGCTTACAGCCCTAGCACCAGCTTGGCGATGATGTTGCGCTGGATCTCGTTGGAGCCGGCGTAGATCGATGCCTTGCGATAGTTGAAGTAGCGCGGCGCCAGCGGCGCGGCATAGCCGGGGCCCACCTGCGGCCCCGTGGCGCGTCCCTGCAATTCGCCCCAGCCGTCCTGCACGAAGGGCAGCGCGTACGGCCCGGCCGCTTCCACTGCCAGCTCGCTGATGGCCTGGATGGTCTCGGTGCCCACCAGCTTTAGCATGCTGGAGGCGGCGCCGATCGAGGTGCCCGACGCCACGCTGGAAAACAGCCGCAGCTCGCTCGCCTCCAGCGCGGCCGCGCGCACGTGCAGCTCCGCCAGCTTGCGGCGGAACGCCGGATCGTCGAGCAAGCGCCCACCATCCTCGCCGGGCTCCTGCTCCGCGATGCGCGCCACCTTGGCCAGTTGCTGGCGCAGCATCGGGCCGTAGCTGCCGCCGCGCTCGAATTCGAGCAGGTACTTGGCGTAGGTCCAGCCCAGGCCCTCCTCGCCGATGCGGTTCTCCACCGGCACGCGCACATTGTCGAAGAAGACCTGGTTGACTTCCTGCTGGCCCTCGACCGGGCCATCCAGCGTGGGCAGCGGCGCCACCGTGATGCCGGGCGTGCGCATGTCAACCAGCACGAAGGAGATGCCGTCCTGGCGCCGCGCGTCGCGGCTGGTGCGCACCAGGCAGAACATCCAGTCGGCCCACTGCGCATGCGTGGTCCAGATCTTGGAGCCGTTGAGGATGTAGTGCTCGCCATGCGCATCGCGCCCGCGCTCGGCGCGCATCTGCAGCGAGGCCAGGTCGGAGCCGGAATTGGGTTCCGAATAGCCCTGGCACCACCAGATGTCGGAGCGCAGGATGGGCGGCAGGAAGCGCGCCTTTTGCTCCGGGCTGCCGTATTTCATGATCACCGGCGCCACCATCTTCAGGCCCATCGGCGACACGGTCGGGCAGCCGGCGGCGGCCGTCTCCGCCTGGAACAGGTAGCGCTCGGCCGGAGACCAGCCCGGGCCGCCATATTCCTCGGGCCAGTTGGGCGCGGCCCAGCCACGTTCGAACAGCTTCTTCTGCCAGCGCACCTGGCCTTCCTTGTCGAGGTAGCCATTCTTGGTGCGCGCCATCAGGGCCTTGAGGCCGGGGTCGAAGGCTTCCTTGATCCAGGCACGGACCTCGTCGCGGAACTGCAGCTCTTGCGGGGAGAAATCGAGATTCATCGATGGGCCTCGGGATGTTCGTCAGTGCGGGGCTGGGATGCGTGGGCTCACGCGGCAGCCGGATACAGCAGGTCGGCGTAGCGGCGCAGGTGGTGTTCGGCGGAGCCAAACTGCAGGTCGATCGCGGTGACGCGCTTGAAGTAGTGGCCAACCGCCAATTCCTCCGTCACGCCCATGCCGCCATGGATCTGCACCGCGGCCTGGCCGACGAACCTGCCGGCCTGCCCCGCCTGCGCCTTGGCGGCGCTGGCGGCGAGCGCGCGCTGCGCGGGCTCGGCGCCGGCCTGCATGGCGGCGACTTGTGTCAGCGCCACGGTTTGCTCTAGCTGTACATACATGTCGGCCATGCGGTGCTGCAGCACCTGGAAGGTGGCAATCGGCACGCCGAACTGCTTGCGCTGGCGCGCGTAGTCGACCGTGTCGCCGAGCATCCGGCTCATGGCGCCGCCGGCTTCGGCGCACAGCGCCACCGCGGCCTCGTCGCTCAGGCGCTCGATCAGCGCCAGCGCGCCGCCCTCGGCGCCCAGCAAGCCGCCGTCCGGCGCGAAGACGTTGTCCAGGTGCACGTCGGCCGCCCGGGAGCCATCCAGGGTAGGGTATTCCTGCAGCGTCACTCCGGGCGCGTTGCGCTCGATCCAGAACAGGCTGATGCCGTCCCGGTCGCGCCGGGTGCCGCTGGTGCGCGCGCTTACCACCAGATGCGTGGCCCACGGCGCGGCCACCACCACCGCCTTGTGGCCGCTAAGGCGCCAGCCACCCTGCGCGCGGACGGCGCCGGTCTGTACATCGTGCAGGCAGTAACGGCTGCGCGGCTCGGCGTGCGCCCAGGCCACGGTGGCTTCGCCGCCGATGATCGCCGGCAGCCAGCTGGCGGCCAGTGTCTCGCTGCCATGCAGCAAGGCGCCGCCGCCAAGCACCACGGTAGACACGTAAGGCTCCACCACCAGGTGGCGGCCGAACTGCTCCATCACGATCGTGTGGTCGACGGCATTGCCGCCGAGGCCGCCGAAGCGTTCCGGGAACGCGGCGCCCAGCAGCCCTAGCTCCTGCGCCAGGGCTTGCCAGCAGGACGCCCGCCAGCCAGCGGGCGAGCGGATTGCCGCCTGGCGAGCCTCGAAGCTGTAGTGGTCGGCCAGGTAGCGCGCGAGCGTGTCGCGCAACATCGATTGTTCTTCGCTGAATTGGAAATCCACGGTGGTTCCTTGGCGCGGTTGCTGGGGCACTTGCCATTATGTGAAGGGGCCGCCGGTTCGCATCGTCGGATGCGACGAATCGCCTTGCCGCGAGGCGCGCCGCGCGTGCGGCGGCACGGGCGTTTGCGGCACCGCATCAAGGCGCGTTCGTCGCATCCGACGATGCCCGCCAGGGGGGCATGTCCCGACAATGTGCGCACGCAATGCCATCCCTGCCAGTTCCGCGATACCGAAGTCTTCAAGTCACCCAGTTGCCCAGTCACCCAGTTCGGCCACACCCACTTCCAGGAGGGTCAGTCATGCACCCGCATGTTCATGCGCAGCGCACCCCGGACAAGCCGGCCATCATCATGGCCGGCGGCACCGTCGTCACTTACCGCGAGCTTGACGAGCGCTCCAACCAGGTGGCGCGCCTGTTCCGCGACCACGGACTGCAGCCCGGCGACCGCGTGGCCTTCCTGCTGGAGAACCACCCGCGCCTGTTCGAGCTGTGCTGGGGCGCGCAGCGCTCGGGGCTGATCTACGTATGCATCAGCACGCGCCTGAACGTGGACGACGCGGCACATATCGTGGCCGACAGCGGCGCCAGGATGCTGGTCACCTCGCACGCGCAGGCCGCGGTGGCGCAGGGTCTGGCTGCGAGGGCGCCAGGCCTGGTCGCACGCCTGATGATGGATGGCACGGTGCCGGGCTTTGCCGCCTACGAGACGGCGCTGGCCGGGTATCCCGGATGGCGCATCGAGGACGAATGCGCGGGCACCGACATGCTGTATTCCTCCGGCACCACCGGCCGCCCCAAGGGCGTCTTCACGCCGCCGGCCAACCAGCAGATCGACGTGCCCGGCACGGTGGCGCTGATGTGCCAGTCGCTCTACCAGTTCGGGCCGGACACGCGCTACCTGTCACCCGCGCCGCTCTACCATGCCGCGCCGCTGCGCTACAACATGGCGGTGCAGCAGCTCGGCGGCACCTCGGTGGTGATGGAGCATTTCGATGCCGAGGAATTCCTGCGGCTGGTGGCCGCGCACCGCATCACCCACACCCAGGTCGTACCGACCATGTTCTCGCGCATGCTCAAGCTGTCCGAGGCAGTGCGCCAGCGCCACGATGTGTCCTCGCTGCGCTTTGCCGTGCATGCGGCGGCGCCGTGCCCGGTGGCCGTCAAGGAGCAGATGATCGCATGGTGGGGGCCGATCATCTGGGAGTACTACGCGGGCACGGAGGGCAACGGATCCACGGCGGTGGGCTCGGCCGACTGGCTTAGCCACAAGGGCACGGTTGGCCGGGCATCGGTTGGCCAGCTGCGCATCTGCGACGACAGCGGCGCGCTGCTGGGCCCGGGCGAGCCCGGCACCATCTACTTTGCCGAGGGGCGCAGCTTCGTCTACCACAACGACCCCGACAAGACCGCGCAGTCGCGCCACCCGGTGCACCCCGGATGGACCACGCTGGGCGATGTCGGCTACGTGGACGAGGAGGGCTATCTCTACCTGACCGACCGCAAGGCCAACATGATCATCTCCGGCGGGGTCAACATCTATCCGCAGGAGGCCGAGAACCTGCTGATGACCCATCCCAAGGTCATGGACGTGGCGGTGATCGGCGTGCCCAACGAGGACTTTGGCGAGGAGGTCAAGGCGGTGGTGCAGCCACTCGACATGGCGCAAGCCGGCCCGGCGCTGGCCGACGAGCTGCTGGCCTTCTGCCGCACCCATTTGTCCGCCATCAAGTGCCCGCGCTCGGTGGACTTTGCCGCCGAGCTGCCGCGCCTGCCTACCGGCAAGCTGCTCAAGCGGCTGCTGCGCGAGCGCTACTGGACGGGGCGGGAGAACAAGCTGGTGTAGCTGGTATTGGGGCCGCCGACGCGGCATCGCGCACGCGCCGCGTGCCGCGCGGGCGTTTACGCCATAATCAGCCGTTCGATCCCTGGCGCATGTGGCGCCAGCAGCCGGCAACCATAAGCCGGTGCCGATCGCGTGGCATCCACCTTTTCGTGGATGCCGCCGCCAACAGGAAGACACGGCGAATGGCAACAATCGAGGAGACCAGCGCGGGCCAACGGGGCGCCGCCCGCGCCGCCACCCTGGTGGCGAAGCTGCGCCCGCCCATGCTGACCCCGTTCCAGGTGGAGCGCCGCGCCATTTGCGACGCGGTGTGCGCCGCCGGCTTCGTCAAGCTGGTGCTGGTGCGCGCACCCGCCGGCTTCGGCAAGACCACCGCCATGCTGCAATGCCGGGCGCGGCTGGATGCTGAGGGCGTAGCCACGGCCTGGCTCACGCTGGACCGCGCGGACAACGATGCCACGCGCTTTCTCGGCTCGCTGGAAGCCGCCTTCGAACTGGTGCTGCGCAAGAGCGGCACGCCGCTCGCCGCGGCCCAGCCGGCGCCGCAGTCGGTGGGCGAGCATGCGCTCGCGCTGATCGACCGCATGGCGGCCCACGACCGCCCCTTCACGCTGTTCCTGGATGACTTCGAGGCTTTGCAGAACCCCGCCGTGGCCGGCCTGGTCTGGCAGGTGGTCGAGCAACTGCCGCCTGGCGCCCGCCTGGTGGTGGGCACGCGCTGGGTGCCGGAGTCCGGCCTGGCGCGCTTGCGCGCCCGTGGCGAGCTGCTGGAGATCGAGCCGGCCCAGCTGCGCTTTACCGCCGACGAGACCGATGCCTTCCTGCGCCGCGCGCGCGGCCTGGCGCTGCAGCCCGCCGCCATCTCCACGCTGCACCGGCGCACCGAGGGCTGGGCCACTGCGTTGTGGCTGGCGTCGGTGGCGCTGGAGCGGCGCGGCCAGCCGGATGCCTTCATCGCCGGCTTTTCCGGCTCGAACGCTGCGATTGCCGATTACCTGGTGGAGGACGTCTACCTCCACCTGCCCGATGCGGTGCGTGCCTTCCTGTTGCGTACCTCCATCCTCGACCAGCTCAGCGGGCCGCTGTGCGATGCCGTAAGCGGCACCGCCGACAGCGAGGAGATCCTGGCCTGGCTGGAGCGAGCCAACCTGTTCCTGATGCCGCTGGATGGCGAGCGCCACGGCGGCGCCGAGCCGCCCGCCCAGACCAATCAGCCCAATGCGCGCTGGTACCGCTACCACAGCCTGTTCTCCAGCTTCCTGCGCGCGCAGCTGCAGCAGGCCAGGCCGGACGAAGTGCCCGCCTTGCAGATGGCCGCCTCGCGCTGGTACGAGCAGCAAGGCCGGCCGGTGCCGGCCATCGAGCACGCGCTGGCGGCCGGGGCAGTGGCCCATGCGCTGCCGTTGCTGGCGGGCTCGGTGGATGAGCTGCTGGCGCAAGGCCGCATGCGCTTGCTGACGCGCTGGCTGGACGCCGTGCCGGCCGAAGCGCTGGCCGCGTGGCCCAAGCTGCAGATCGCCCATGTCTGGGCGCTGTCGTTTACGCGCGGCCCGGCCGACGCCATCGCGCTGCTGCAGACCATCCCGCTGGCCGGCGCCGAGGGCGACCTGCTGGCGCACGTGCGCGCGCTGCGCCACATGCTGCTGAACATGATGGACCGCTTCGACGAGGCGCGCGCCTACAGCCGCGACGATCCGCTGCCGCTGCCCATGGGCTATCCGTTCCCGGACTCCATCCTTGCCACCTCGATGGCGCGCATGGCGGCCGTCACCGGCGACTACCGCGAGGCGCGGCGCCTGCTGGGCGTGGCCCGGCAGGTGGTGCGCGGCTCCGACAGCAATTTCAACAAAATCTTCTCGGAATCGGTGGAGGGGCTGATCGACCTGCGCCAGGGCCGCCTGCAGCAGGCGCTGGCGCGGTTTCGCATTGCCGCCAGCACCATGCTGCCGAACCGCTATGGCCCCACCAACGGCAACGCCATGGCCGGCATCCTGCTGGCCGATGCGCTCTACGAGATCAACGAGCGCGAGCGCGCGGAGCGCCTGCTCAATGTGTACGTGCCGCTCGCGCGCGACCTCGGCCTGCCCGACCAGATCATCACCGGCCATACCGTGCTGGCCCGCATCGCCTGCGACCGCGGCGACGTGGACGGCGCGCACGAGCGGCTGGCCGCGCTCGAGCACCTTGGGCATCATCGCGGGCTGCCGCGGCTGGTGCTGGGCGCCATGCTCGAGCGCGCGCGCCTGGCGCTGCTGCAAGGCAACCAGCATGCCGCCGAGCAAGCGCTGCAACACGCAGCGGACCCGGCGCTGTGGCGCGCCCGGCCCGGCCTGAGCGCGGTCAGCTCTTTCGCCAACGACCTGGAAGACGTGGTCCTGGGGCGCTTGCGGCTGGCGCTGTTCACCGAGCCCTCCGTGCGCACGCGCGAGGCCATCGAGACGGAGCTCGCCGCCGCCGAGCGCGCGCAGCTGATGCGGCGCGCGCTCAAGCTGCGCATCCTGCTGGCACTGGCCTGCCAGCGCAGCGGCGACGCCGCGCAGGCGTTGCAGGCGATGGGCGAGGCGCTGCGCTTTGGCGCGGCCGAAGGCTTCATCCGCATCTTCGCGGACGAAAGCTCGGACGTGCGCCGGCTGGTGGCCGAGGCCTGCCTGCGCCAGGGCAGCGCGTTGCCAGCGGGCTATGTGGAGCGCCTGCTGCAAGCCTGCGGCGGCGCGCCGGAGCCGGAGGACCCCGCCGCCATGCAGGCGCGCCATGGGCTGCTGGAGCCCCTCACGCCCAAGGAGCACAAGGTGCTGAAGCTGCTGGCCGAGGGCTTCTCCAATGTGGCGATGGCAGATCGGCTCTTTGTCTCGGAGACCACCGTGCGCACCCACCTGCGCAATATCAGCGCCAAGCTGCGCGCCAGCAACCGCACGCAGGCGGTTGCCATCGCGCGGCAACTGGGCTTGCTGTAGCGATCCTCAGGCCGCGTTGGGCAGCCGCAGAGCCATGATGTCGTCATACAGCGCCCGTGGGATGCGCACGCCATGAATCAGGCTGCTTTGCCGTGCCTGGTAACGCCGCTGCGACGGTAGACGCGCCCCTTGGCCGACCATCGCGTCGAACAGCGACTCTGCCCGCGCCAGTTCCGCATCGCACTGCCCGCCCAGAAAGCGCGTGGGATCGATGGCAATGATCAGTTCGCCGCCCATCGGCGACGACTTGGTGCCCGCATCGTAGGCCAGTGAATCCACGCTCGTCATATCGGCAATCAGCGGGCCGGCGAGCAGCTCGACCATGGCGGCGAGGGCCGCGCCCTTGTGGCCGCCGAAGCTCAGCATGGCGCCGTGATCCAGCACGGTGGCGGGATCGGTGCAGGGCCTGCCGCTGGCATCGATGCCCCAGCCTTCCGGAATCGGCTTGCCCGCGCGGCGATGCAGTTCGATTTCCCCGCGCGCCACCGCGCTGGTGGCGAAGTCGAAGATAAAGGCCGGCTGGCAGGGACGAGGCCAGCCAAAGGCCAGCGGATTGGTGCCGAACAGCGGCTTGCTGCCACCAGCCGGCGTCACCCACGCATGGCTGGGCGTGCAGGCCAGGGCGACCAGGCCCGCATCGGTCAGCGGCTCGATGTCCGCCCACAGCGCGGAAAAATGCACGCAGCGATTGATGCCAAGCGCAGCGATGCCTTGCGTGCGGGCCTTGTCGATCAGGTGCGGCAGCGCCGCCTTGTAGGCTACCTGCGAGAAGCCGCCCCGGGCGTCGACCCGTAGCAGGGCGGGCGCCATCTCGTGCAGCTCCGGCACGGCGTCCGGCGACACCTTGCCGGCCTTGCGCGTGGCAATGCAGCCGAGCAGCCGGTAGAGGCCATGGGACGCGCAGCCATCGCGCTCGCCGGCCACCAGTGTGTCGGCGACGCCCTGCACATGCGGCTCGCTGAAGCCATGATGCTGCAGGGTGGAGGTGGCGAGCGCGCGTACCTCCCGCAGGGATAGCTGCACGGGGCCGGTGCCGTGCGCGCTGTGCTGCTGTGCGGCGATGCGATCGTTCATCGGTGCTCCGGAGGTTGGATTGTTCTGAATGCAGGACGCGTGCGTCGGCAGGTGGCGGCAAACCGCACAAACCGCCATCTCCCTAGACTAGTCGTCATCGTCGCCGCCGAGATCCATCTGCGCGGACGGAATGCCGGTGCAAGCGCCCCACCAGTAGAGGCCCACCGCGATGAGTGCCACCAGGGCGGTATCCCAGGGATGCGCGATCGCGCCGATGCCGCCGAAGGCGCCGAGGTAAGACGTCAGCATGATCAGCAGGTAGAAGGCGATCAGCCAGAGCGACGAGTACACCTGTTGCCGCAGACTCAGCCGATGCGTGGGCACCGCGCGCTTGCACAACAGGTAGACCACGAACATGGCGATCTGCAGTCCAAGCAGCCAGGAGACCGTGCCCCAGCCGGACCAGTACACGATCAGCGCGGCGATGATGAACGAGAGCGGGCCGAGCACGGCCAGTCCCTTGACCCGGAACGGGCGTTGCAGGCCGGGCGCATTGCGGCGCAGCGCGGCGACCGTGACCGGCGCGACCGCATAGCTCAGCACCAGCGCGGCCGACACCACGTTGATCATGGCCTCCCACGAGGGGAAGGGCAGGGTCCAGAAGACGGACAGCGCGAAGGTCAGCCACAAGGCCGGCCGCGGAATGCCTGATGCCGCATCGATGCGCGAAAACAGCTTGAAGAAGGTGCCGCCGCGCGCCCAGCCGTAGACCACGCGGGGCGTGGCATTCATATAGATGTTGCCGGTGCCGCTCGGCGAGATCACCGCGTCCGAGACCACCAGGAAAGCCAGCCAGCCCACGCCGAGCGCCAGCGCGATATCGCGGTAATGCAATGAGAACGCCTGGCCAACGCCGGCCCAGCCCTCCGACAATGTCTCGGTTGGCACGCCGCCGAGGAAGGCAAGCTGCAGCAGCACGTAGATGAGTGTGGACAGCAGCACCGACAGGATCAGCGCGATGGGAATGGTGCGCTGTGGCGAGCGGACTTCGCTGGCGACCGAGATGATCGGCGTCAGCCCGAGGTACGCGAAGATGATGCCCCCGGCGGAAACGGCGGCCTGGATGCCGGACAGCCCGAACGGTGCAAAGCCCTGCACGTGCAGGTTGGCCGGCTTGAAATGCGTGAACAGCACCACGATGACCAGCAGCGGCACGACGAACTTGAACACGCTGATGATGTTGTTGGCGCGCGCGAAGGTCTTGACGCTGTAGTAGTTGAGCACGAAGAACAGGCAGAGCATCGCGAACTGCGCCACCCAGCCGAGCGGCGTGGGATGGCTCGACCCCGGCTGGCTCAGCAAGGGGAACCAGGCCGCCGCATACTGGCGCGCGGCCACCACCTCGATGGCGATCAGGCTGGAGAACGCGATCAGCGTGATCATGCCCATCAGGTAGCCCATCAGCTCGCCGTGGGAAAAGACCGGGTAGCAGATGATGCCGCCCGCGCGCGGCAGGGCCGCGCCCAGCTCGCAGTAGACGATGCCGAGCAGCAGCACGGCGAAGCCGCCCAGCAGCCAGGAAACGATGCCGGCTGGCCCGGCGATGGCGGAAACGTGGCTGGCGGCGAACAGCCATCCGGAGCCGAAGATCGCGCCCAGACCGATAAAGGTGAGATCGGTCAGCGAGAGCTGCCGCTTGAACTTGCCTTGCACTGGAGACATGGAGGTTGCTCCTTGGTCATCGAGGGGATGGCCATTCAGGCACGGCGCCCGGCGCGCCCGCCGTCGCGGGTGAGCGCATGGCAGGCGGCGGCCGCGGGCCGGTGGCGTTGTCTCAGGCCCGCAGGCCAACGTCCGGCAGCGCCGGGCGCGTAGCCATCGCCTGCGTGACCACGGCCGTGACCTGTTCCAGCGCCTTGCCCTGTAGCGGCAGGCGCGGAGGCCGCGTCACCGCGCTGCCGCGCCCGGCCAGCGCCTCGCACAGCTTGATGCACTGGACCAGGTCAGGACGCGAGTCGAGGTGCAGCAGCGGCATGAACCAGCGGTACAGCGCCAGCGCCTCGTCGAAGCGCTGTTGCCGGACCAGGCGGAACAGCGTTTCTCCTTCCTTCGGGAAGGCGTTGGACATCCCCGAGATCCAGCCTTCGGCCCCCACGGCAATGCTCTCGAGCACCACGTCGTCCAGCCCTGCAAACAGCACGAAGCGATCGCCCACGGCGTTGCGCAGGTCGATAAAGCGGCGCGTATCGCCGGAGGAATCCTTGAAGCAGACGATGTTCTCGCAATCGGCAAGCGACACCAGGATATCCGGCGTGATGTCGCTGCGGTAGACCAGCGGGTTGTTGTAGAGCATGACCGGCAGATCCGTGCCCGTGGCGATGCAGCGGAAGTGCGCGGCGGCCTCAAACGGAGTGGCGGAGTAGACCAGTGCCGGCATGACCATCACGCCATCGACGCCGACCCGGGCGGCTTCGTTCACCATGTCCCGGGCGAAGGCGGTGGTGAACTCGGCGATGCCCGCGATGACCGGGATGCGGCCCTTGGCGGCGTCCTTCGCGGCCTCGATGACGGCGATTTTTTCCTTGGTGGTCATCGACGTGTTTTCGCCCACGGTGCCACAGACCACCAGGCCGGATACCCCATCGGCGGCCAGGTTGCGCATCACCTTGTGGGTGGCGTCGATATCCAGCGAATAGTCGGCCTTGAATTGCGTGCTGACGGCGGGGAACACGCCGGTCCAGTGGATCGCGTTGCGGCTCATATCGTCTTCTCCTGTTGTTGTCAGAGCGGGGCGCGCCGATGCGGCGCTGCTCGTTAACCCATCGTCAGGTTCGCAGCTGCGCGGCGTTCAGGCTTGAGGCTTTCCGCATGGAAGAAGGACGAAATCGGCACAGCATGTCACGACTTGGCACAACGCGCATCGCGTGGCATCGCGTGCATCACGCGCAGCCCTCGCATGTTCGATGCTCAGCCAGGCGCCGCGTGCTTCCCGGCAGGCGGCCTGAACTGCCGCGGCGTCAGCCCCGTCAGGGCCTTGAACTGGCGGCTGAAGGCGCTGTGATCGGTATAGCCGCACTCCAGCGCAATGTCGGTGATCGGCATATCGGTGGACAGCAGCTCGGAAGCCCGCTCCAGCCGCACCTTGTGGATCATCTGGCGCGGTGTCAGGTGGAAGATGCGCTTGCAATAGCGTTCGAGCTGCGCGGCCGAAAGCCCGGTCAGCGTGGTCAGTTCGGACAGCGCAATGGGACGCGCGTAGTGCTCACGGATATAGGTGTCGACGGCCGCCAGGCGCTGGTAGGCCGGATGCGTATCCCTGGCGAGCTGCAGGTCGTGGGAGATGCCGGCCATGCCGATGATGCGGCCATTGCTGTCGAGCAGGGGGCGCTTGCAGGTCATGCACCAGCCTGCATCGCGCGCGGGATAGAGATGCAACTCGAGCTGCCCGGCAATGGCGCAGCCAGTCTCGAGGACACGGCGATCTTGTTCCGTGTAGCGCTGGCCGAGATAGGCCGGAAATACCTCGGCCGAGGTCTTGCCCAGCAAGGGCTCCACACGCTTGAAGCCGCAGCGGGTGGCGAGGGTGAGATTGGCGACCAGGTAGCGCGCGCGGCAATCCTTGATGAAGAACACCACGTTGGGAATGGCGTTCAGCAAGGGGGTGATGAGCGATATCGCGTCGAGCAGGCTGGCCATGTCGTGGGGGCGCTGCTTCGACATTCCCGCGCAGATGTCGACGAGGTGGGCGATGTCGTCGCCGTCGTCGTGGCTTGCCGATGCCGGTGCCGGTGCGGGCGAGGATTGCCCGGTCCGCGCGGCGTGTCGGGCCGGCAACGCGGGGCGGGAAAGAGATGGCGCGGGCGGCATATTGTCTCCTCATGGCTCTGTTGGGCTAATCGCGCACCGTGGCCGCCGTGCTCAGGGCGGGGCGGGACTGTCTTCCAGCATCAGCGTGCCAATGCGCGCGGGAGACAGCGGCGGGCGCGGCGTGGGCACCGGCCAGCCAAACAGGATGCGGTTGGCCGTGGCGCAGACCCGTCCCTGGCAGGCGCCCATACCGCAGCGTACTTGCATTTTGGCCTGCCAGGCGTCCGGATGCGCGCGGATGGCCGACAGGGGCACATCCTCGCAGCGGCAGATCGGCGTGTCCGGGCGGGCCAGGGTCTTGAGCACGGGGTCGAGGGTGAAGGTGGTCCGTACCTGCTCCGCGAACGCGCGCCAGCGGTCGCGCGACGCCACCAGCGCGACCGCGCGGTCGTCGGCGCCTGCTGCCGCGTAGCCGGCGATCATGCCTTCGAGCAGCGCCAGCTCGCTGCCGCCAATGCCGGTGCATTCGCCTGCGGCGTAGACGTGCCGCAGGCTGGTGCGCTGGCATGAATCGACGCCGATCGCATCAGGGCCGGGATCGAGCCGGCAGCCCAGCAGCGCGGCCAGCCCGGTATTCGGCACGAGTCCGAAGCCGCACGCCAGCCGGTCGCAGGCAAGCTCCGTGGTACCGCTGCCCTGGCGGATGCGCACCGCGCGCAGGCGGTCGTCGCCCAGCGCTTCCACCACGTGGGACCCGGCCCGATAGCGGCCGTCCAGCAGGGCAATGGCCTGTACGGCCTTGGCCGGCCAGCGCCACAGCGTGCTGGCGAAGCGCATCAGGCGAGGCAGCGGCGCCTGCTCGGCGATGCGCGCAATGTGCGCGCCGTGGCGACGCGCGGTGGCCGCCGCCGCCAGCAGTAGCGGGCCGCTGCCGGCAATGACGATGCGCTCGCCCCCGACCGGCGCGCCGGCCTTGACCATGGCCTGCAAGCCGCCTGCTCCGGTGACGCCAGGCAGGGTCCAGCCGGGAAAGGGAAGCAGCAGCTCGCGCGCGCCGGTGCAAAGGATCAGGTTGTGGAAATGAAGATGCAGGGCGGTCTCGTCGTTCTCGACCAGCAGCGCATGGGGTGCCGGCGCCGCGATCACACGGGTCGAGGCGAACAACGCGATGCGGCGGTGCGCGGCGACGGCGTGGCGGAGGCTGCGCGCGGGTGGTGGTAGCAGGATGCCTGGGCCATCGCGCCAGATCTGCCCGCCGGGCGCAGGGTTGTCATCGACCAGCGCGACGCGGCTTCCACTCTCGGCCGCCGCGCGCGCCGCCGCCATGCCGGCGGGCCCGGCACCGACGACCAGCACATCGTACTGGTGCCGACGAGGGCCCGGTGTCCGCACGGCGGTTGTTGCGCGCCGCGCCCTCATGGCGTGCGCTCCAGTACCATGGCCTCCCGGCATACCGTCAGGCACGCCAGCCCGCGCTGGCCGTCGATGGTCATGCGGCATTCCTGGCAAATGCCCATGCCGCAAAACGGGGCGCGTGGCTCGCCGCCGCAGGAGCGGCGCGCAAACGGCAAATCGCTATACGCTAGCGCCGCTGCCACGGTGATGCCCGCCGGCACGCGCAGTGCGCGGCCATTCAGGAGGACCGTCACGGTCGGGATCTTGGCCAGGTTGCGTCTCATGCGTTCTCTCCCTGCCCGGGCGAAGGCGCCGTCTCCATGCCCCCGGGCGAAGCGGCCGAAGGAAAAAGGCGCGGGATCGATGGGCGCCCGGTGGCCCAGCAGCAGTGCCGCCAGCAAGCGCGCACTGCCGGGTGCCGTGGTGACGCCCAGCCCCTCGTGTCCCACCGCCAGCCAGAGGCCCGGCTGGCCAGGGTAGGCGCCGATGATGGGCAGCCCATCCGGCGTGGCGGCGCGAAAGCCGGTCCAGCAGCGGATCGCGTTCATGCCGGCCAGGGCGGGCAGGTAGGTGGTGGCGCGCTGGAGCATGCGCGCCATGACGCGGGTGTCCACCGCAGGGTCGAGGCTGTCGAACTGGCGTGACGAGCCGATCAGCAACTGGCCCGTGGCACGCGGCTGCACATTGAAGGCGACGGAGGTGCCGTCGCTCTGATGTGCGCTGGCGGCATAGCCGAGCTCCACCAATTGATGGCTGACGCAAGCCGGGTAGCGGTCGGTGATGACGAGATGGCCTTTCCTGGCGCGGATCGGCAGCGCGGGCAGCAGTTGCGTGGCCTGGATGCCGTTGGCCACGATCACCGCGCCGGCGGTCAGCCGCCGGCCATCTTCCAGCGTGACGCGGTTTGCCGCCACCGCGCTCACGGTGGCGTGCCGCAGGCGGATGCGCGGCGCTCTGCGCGCCAGCAGCCATGACGCCGCGGCCGGGGCGTAGACGATGGCATCGCCCGAGACCTTGAGCGCGCCCGCCAGGCCTGGCCGTAGCATGGGCTCCTGCCGGGCCAGTTCACTGGCGCTCAGCAATGCGCACGGGATGTCTTGCGAGCGCAGCGCGTCATGCCGAAGATTGGCGAGTTCCAGCTCCGCGGCATGGCTGGCCACCCACAGGGTGCCGCACTGGCGATACGCGCAGGCGGCCGGCATATCGTGGGCCAGCTCCCGCCACAGCCCAAGCGAGTAAGTGCATAGCTCGCGCTCGGCCGCGTTGTCGTCCATCATCACCAGATGGCCCATGCCGGCGTGGGTGGCACCGCCGCCGCGGCTGTCCAGCACGCAGACGTCCAGCCCCTGCCCGGCCAGCTCAAAAGCGCAGGCAGCGCCCACGATGCCGGCGCCGATCACGATCACATCGCCGCAAGCCTGCGCCTGCTCCGGTGTCGACAGCATCGCCGGCCTCACGTCGCGATGCCCCAGCCGAAGGGATCGTCGTGCCCGATCAGCAGCGTCGCCTCGGCGCAGACATGGGCGCGCCCATGCACGGTCGGGATGATGCGGCCGGGCTCGCCGGCGAGCGCGTAGTGCGCCACGAACCGGCTGCCGGTCACGCTGGCCTGGCGCCACTGTGCGCCGGGCGCCAGCTTGCCATCCGCCGCCAGGCAGGCGAGCTTGGCGCTGGTGCCGGTGCCGCAGGGCGAGCGGTCATAGGCCTTGCCGGGGCACAGCACGAAATTGCGGCTGTCGGCTTCATCGGCGTCTTCCGGGGCACCGAACAATTCGATATGGTCGATCGGCGCCCCGTTCTCGGCGGCAATGCCCGCGTGCTCGAGCGCTTGCCGCACGGCCCATGCGAAGGTGGTCAGCGTATCGAGATTGTCGCGGGCGATGCGCTGGCCATGGTCTTCGCACAGGAAGAACCAGTTGCCGCCCCACGCAACATCCCCGATGACCGGGCCATGACCTGGCACGTCGACGGCCACCGCTTGCCGGTGGCGCCACGCGGGCACATTGCGCACGCTGACCGAGCCATCTTCATGCAGCGTCGTCTCCACGCTGCCCACCGGCGTGTCGATCTTGTGCCGGCCCGGGCCAATGCACCCGAGGTGCGCCAGCGAGGCGACCAGCCCGATGGTGCCATGGCCGCACATGCCCAGGTAGTCGCTGTTGTTGAAGAAGATCACGCCCGCGCAGGCATCGGCGGAAACCGGCGGGCACAGCAGCGCGCCGACCATCACGTCGCTGCCGCGCGGCTCCAGCACGGTGGCGGTGCGCCAGCGGTCGTGTTCGCGCGCGAGCCGGTCCAGCCGTGCCGCCATGCTGCCATCGCCGAGATCGGGAAAACCGTCGATGACCAGGCGGGTGGGCTCGCCGCCGGTGTGGGAGTCGATCACCTTGATCGGCCGGCTGGCGAGGCTGGAAGACGGCGGGGAGGACGTGGCGGAGATGACGGAGGTGACGGAGGGGGAAGGGACGCTCGGACGCATGGCGGATCTGCCTGTGGGGGCCAAGTGTGGACGATCCCCACAGCGTGGCATGGCCGCCCGCCGTTGACTTGTCGCTTTCCCCCAGTAGCGATGACGAAATCGGCATAGTCGCAGGCCGGGGCCCGCCGCTTGCCCGCGCGGGCTTCAGATACCGATGAACTCGGTGAATTCCGCCAGCGGCGCGCGCGCGGCGCGCAACTGGTTGACTGTGGCTTCCGTGTCTTCATAACCGATCGCCATGCCGGTAAACAGCATGCGCTCGGCCGGGATGGAGAGAAAGCCCGAGATGGTTTCCGGGTAGATCGCCCAGCACTCCTGCGCGCAGCTGTCCAGGCCGTGTTCGCGCAGCAGCAGCATCACGGTCTGCAGGTACATGCCGAGATCCGACCATTGCGGCGGCCCCATGCGGCGATCCACGCTGCAGAACAGGGCCAGCGGCGCACCGAAGAAGGTGAAGTTGTTGGCGAACTGGGCAAGGCGGGCACGCTTGTTCTCGCGCGGGATGCCCAGGCAGCGGTAGAGATCCTCCCCCACCTGGAAGCGGCGTTCGCGGTAAGGCGAAACCAGCTCGCGCGGGTAGATGTCGTATTCGGCCTTCTCGCCACCGGGCGCGCCGGCGACGCGCTCGCGCATGGTGGCCTTGAGCCGCTCCAGCGGCTCGCCGCCCACCACGTGGATATGCCAGGGTTGCAGGTTGCCGCCGGAAGGTGCCCGCGCCGCCTGCTCCAGCACGTCGCGGATGATCTCGGGCGCCACCGGCGTGGGCAGGAAGCCCCGCACCGATTTGCGGGTCTGGACTGCGGTGCTGACTTTCACGCTGCTCTCCTTGGGGGCATGGGTGATGGCGTAGCGGGGGGATCGGCGGGGATCAGCGGGGGATCAGATAAAGGGCGGCTCGTTGCCCCAGTCGAAGAAGTCCGGCATGTCCTGCGACACGCGCTCGGGGAAGCTGGCCGTGCGCTTTTCCAGGAAGGCGCTCACCCCCTCCTTGACGTCGGCCGACTGGCCGCGCGACTGGATCGCGCGGCTGTCCAGGCGGTGCGCCTCCATCGGGTGGCTGGCGCCGGCCATGCGCCAGATCAGCTGGCGCGAGATGGCCACCGATACCGGCGCGGCGTTGTCCGCGATCTCGCGGGCCAGCGCCTGCGCGGCCGGCAGCAGGTCCTCGGGCGCGTGCAGCGAGCGCACCAGCCCGCGCTCCAGCGCCTCCTGCGCCGAGAACACGCGCCCGGTGTAGCACCATTCCAGCGCAGTGGAGATGCCCACCACGCGCGACAGGAACCACGACGATGCCGCCTCGGGCGTGATGCCGCGGCGCGCGAACACAAAGCCGAACTTGGCGTCGGTAGATGCCAGGCGGATATCCATCGGCAACTGCATGGTCACGCCGATGCCCACCGCCGGGCCGTTGACCGCCGCGATCACCGGCTTGAGGCTGCGGAAGATGCGCAGCGCCACGCGCCCGCCGCCGTCGCGGTGGGCGGCTTCCTTGCTGGCGCCGTAGCGCTTTTCGTAGTCAAAGGTGGAGCCGCCGGAGGACAGGTCGGCGCCGGCGCAGAAGGCGCGCCCGGAGCCGGTGACGATCACCGCGCGGACGTTGTCGTCGGCGTCGGTGGCGTCGAAGGCGTCGATCAGGTCCTGCATCATGCGCGGGGTAAAGGCATTGAGCTTTTCCGGGCGATGCAAGGTGATGGTGACGACGCCCTTGTCGACGGCGTATTGCAGGGTCTCGAAGCTGGGGGGAACGGCTGGGTTCGGGGTGCTCATGGCTGGCCTTGGCTCTCTCGAAAGGGGTGTGGGTAAGGTAGTGCAGAATCGGGCGCCTGCAATCGTCGATTCCGACGAGGTAGGCAGCGCGGCCGCGCCGTAGACTGGCGGCCAGGACGCCTGGCGGCCTGAGCCAGGCAGAAGACCGAGCATAGAACACAAAGACCAGAAGCCAGAAGGAACATCATGAAGACGCGCATTACCGAATTGCTGGGCACCCGCTACCCCATCATCCAGGGCGGTATGCAGTGGGTTGGCTACGCCGAGATGGCCGCCGCGGTGTCCAATGCCGGCGGGCTTGGCGTGCTGACGGCGCTGACCCAGCCTACCCCGGAGGCGCTGGACGCGGAGATCCGCCGCACCCGCGAGCTGACCGACCGGCCCTTCGGCGTCAACCTGACGCTGCTGCCCTCCATCAATCCGCCGCCTTACGCCCGCTACCTCGACGTGATCATCGAGAGCGGCATCAAGGTGCTGGAGACCGCGGGCAACAACCCCAAGGAGCACATCGCGCGCGCCAAGGCAGCCGGCATCAAGGTGATCCACAAGTGCGTGGCGATCCGCCATGCGCTGTCGGCCGAGCGCCTGGGCGTGGACGCGGTGTCCATCGACGGTTTCGAGTGCGCTGGCCATCCCGGCGAGGACGACGTCCCCGGCATGGTGCTGATCCCGCTGGCCGCGCGCCGGCTGGGCATCCCGGTGATCGCCTCGGGCGGCATTGCCGACGGGCGCGGCATGGCGGCGGCGCTGGTGCTGGGCGCGGAGGGCATCAACATGGGCACGCGCTTTTGCGCCACGCGTGAGGCACCGATCCACCACAACGTCAAGCAGGCCCTGGTGGACGCCAGCGAGCGCGACACCAACCTGATCTTCCGCACGCTGCACAACACCGCGCGCGTGCTGAAGAACGCCATCTCCGACGAGGTTGTCACCATCGAGCGCCAGCCGGGCGGCGCCCAGTTCGAGGACGTCAAGCATCTGGTGGCGGGCGTACGCGGCAAGGCCGCGCTCGCCGCCGGCGAGACCGATGGCGGCATCATCAGCGCCGGCCAGTGCGTAGGCCTGATCGACGACATCCCGACCTGCGCCGAGCTGATCGAGCGCATGGTGGCCGAATGCCGCGAGCAGCTCGGGGTGGCCTCGCGCTACTTCGCGGGCTGAGGCGGCGCACCCATGGCTGAAACCAATCAAACTTCCGATGCTGGCACGGGCGCCGCTGAGGCCGAGGCGGCCCCGCCGGGCTTTGTCGCCCTGCGGGGCGCAAAAGGCTTCCTCGAGCATTTCGGGCAGATCTACGTGGAGCGGGAGCGGCGGGTCATGGCCATCCGCATCGGGCCGCATCACCTCAACCCGCTGGGCATTCCGCACGGCGGCATGCTGGCCACGCTGGCCGACACCGCCATCGGCATGATGATGGCGCTGGAGACCGACCGCAAGCAGCCGGCGGTGACGGTCAGCCTCAGCATGGATTACTTCGATGCCGCGCGCGTGGGCGACTGGGTGGAGGCGCACGTCGAGTTCGACAAGCTGGGCTCGCGGCTGCGCTTCGGCAGTTGCCGCCTGATGGCCGGGGAGCGCTGCCTGTTGCGCGCCACCGCCATCTTCTCGGTGCTCGCGCCGCGCACCTGATGCGCAGCCGCCGACGCCTGGGGCGCCGGCAGCGCCGCGCAATCGTCGCTTCCGACGACGCCGGGCGCCCCGCTGCTGCGCCAGAATCCGCAACAGGATAGCGAGGCTTGCCGTGCCCTTCCCGGCACGCGGCCATCACGGGCGGGTTCGCCCCGGAACGACAAGAGGAGACGACATGGCAGAGGCATACATCGTAGCGGCCGCGCGCACCGCGGGCGGGCGCAAGGGCGGCAAGCTGGCAGGCTGGCATCCGGCGGATCTCGCCGCGCCGGTCCTGAACGCGCTGGTTGCGCGCAGCGGCGCGGATCCGGCGCTGATCGACGACGTGATCATGGGCTGCGTGGGCCAGGCGGGCGAGCAGGCCGGCAACGTGGCGCGCAATGCCGTGCTGGCATCAAAGCTGCCGGAAAGCGTGCCCGGCACCTCGGTCGACCGCCAGTGCGGCTCGTCGCAACAGGCCCTGCACTTCGCCGCGCAGGCGGTGATGTCCGGCACCATGGACATCGTGATCGCAGCCGGCGTGGAAAGCATGACGCGCGTGCCGATGGGCCTGCCCTCCACGCTGCCGTTCAAGCACGGCTTCGGCAGCTCGATGAGCCCGGCCATGCAGGAGCGCTATCCCGGCGTGAAGTTCAGCCAGTTCACCGGCGCCGAGATGATGTCGCGCAAGTACGGCCTCACGCGGGACGACCTGGACCGCTACGCGCTGGAAAGCCACCGCCGCGCCATCGCCGCCACGCAGGCCGGCCGCTTCAAGGATGAGATCGTGCCGGTGGCCGTGCGCGCCGCGGACGGCAGCACCAACGGCGAGCTGCATACGGTGGACGAAGGCATCCGCTTTGAAGCTAGCCTGGAATCCATCTCCAGCGTCAAGCTGATCGAGGAAGGCGGTACCGTTACCGCCGCCAGCGCCAGCCAGATCTGCGATGGTGCGGCCGGGCTGATGGTGGTCAACGAAGCCGGCCTGAAGAAGCTGGGCGTCAAGCCGCTGGCACGCATTCACCATATGTCGGTGCTGGGCCATGATCCCGTGATCATGCTGGAAGCGCCGTTGCCGGCAACGCTGCGGGCGCTGGAGAAGGCCGGCATGAAGATCGGCGATATCGACCTGTTCGAGATCAATGAAGCCTTTGCGCCGGTGCCGCTAGCGTGGCTGCAGACCACGGGCGCGGATCCGTCGCGCATGAACGTGAATGGCGGCGCCATTGCGTTGGGGCATCCGCTTGGTGGGTCGGGGGCTAAGCTGATGACTACTCTTGTGCATGCGCTGCATGCGCAGGGCAAGCGGTATGGGTTGCAGACGATGTGTGAAGGTGGGGGGATGGCTAATGTGACTATTGTTGAGAGGCTGTAGGGTTGTGGTTTTTGGGTTGCCTTCGCTGCATTTGTTGCGGCGTTGGTTTTTGGACCCAAGAGCCATACGACATCCCCCTGCGGGGGCTGCCGGTCACTCTTCTTTGCGCGGCAAAGAAGACTAACGAGAAGAAAGCCGCCCTGCCGGGGGCAGAGCAATGAGGCTGTTTTTGCCTCTGTGGTTGCGTCGTACGGCCCGGAGTGTTGGCTGGCGTGCCTTGCCTGCCCAAAGGTCATCGCAACTGCATGATCCACAGGTCTCGCCGTAAGGCCCCTGATCGCTTTGCTCAGTGACCATTCCCACATCTGCCGTACGCGGTGCGGAGGGCCACGATGCTGTCTAGCGTGCTGGTTTCGTGGTTTTGTCTCTGGCGGCGAATGCCTGGCCATTTGATGTCCTGCCGTACCGGTGCTGCCGGCAACTTGCTATCGACTCCCCTGGTTTCGTGGTGGGCACGGTGGCCCGGTCCGCGAGGGTCACGCTCGGACATCACCGCGCTTGCCCTCCGAGACAAAACCACGAAACCAGCCACACCCGAAACGGTGCAGCCCCTCGCGCCGCGAACGGCAGATGGTCGAACGTTCACCGCAAGCGAGGTCGGGGGCCTCACCACGAAACCCGCGGGTCATGCAATTGCGATGCCTTTTGGGCTGGTAGAACACGCTAGCCAACACTCAGGGCCGTACGACGTAACCACCGAGGCCCAAACAGCCTTATTGCTCTGCCCCCGGCAGCCCCCGCAGGGGGATGTCGTACGGCTCTTGGGTGCAAAAGCCAACGCCGATCAAAAAAACACCAACCCCAACAGCAAGAGCAAATTGTTCTGTCCTTGGCTCACTCGCACTCAAGCAAACGTAATAGCATGCCGCCGATCAACCCGATCCAAATGCGGCAAACTATTAAAACTAAGCAACCGCTGCGTCCCGCGCCCAGAAATAATCTCGCAAAAAGCCGTATTCCGAAACTGCAGGTTCAACTCAATCGCAGTCTGCGCCGGCGCACCCAGCAAGTCCGCCGTCGCCCGCCCGATAGCCCCACCCGAACTCACCACCAACACCGCGTCTTCCCGCGCAGCCCCCTCAGTAGCATGCGCCAGGCCGGCGCGGATCCGCCCGCCAAACTCCGCCCACGACTCAGGCATGCCAACCAGCTGATCCAGCGTCCAGGCCTGATAGGCCGCGCGGAATGTGCGCCAGTAGTCGTTGTAATCCGAGTTCTGGTGCGCGCGATGGTCCGCGCCGCCGGTATGGCTGCGATACAGCGCCTCGCCATCGTATTCGTTCAGGCCGAGGTGGGTCTCGATGCCCGCCGTGATCGCGCCCGGGGCTGTCGCGACGGGCATATCGCCGGCCTCCATGCCGGCCAGAATCTCCAGCGCGGTGTCCTGCTGGCGCACCAGCGAGCCCGCAACCACGCGTTTGAACGAGACGCCGCGCTCGCGGAAATACTCGCCCAGCCAGCGGGCCTGTTGCCGGCCGGTGTCAGAGAGGCAGTCGTAATTGGCGGCGCCGAAAGAGGCTTGGCCGTGCCGTACCAGGAAGAGCGTTGCCATGCGTGATGTCGGCGCCGGTAGGCACCCGGGAAGCGGTAGAACGGGAATCGGCGCGCGAACGCGGGTGCGCCGCGCGGGGTGCAGCCATTGTATGAGTGCCGGCCGCGGCGGCCAAGCTAAGCCGCGGCGGATTCATAGCGGCTATTTCCGCGCTGCATTATCCCGCTGCGGCGCGGCAGCCGCATTCCAGCCTCTGTCCAGCTTCCGTCCAGCCTCAGTCCAGCGTCACGCCCGTATCCGCGGTCAGCTTGAGCACGCCCGGCAGGTAGGCCTTGTAGGCGGTCACGGCTTCTGCCGGCAAGTTGCCGATCGCCTCCGCGCCCATGTCCTCGATGCGCTGGCTGGTCTGCGGCGTCTTCACCAGTGCGCTCACCTCGCGGCCCAGGCGCTCGACGATGTCGTTGGGCGTACGCGCCGGGACCAGCAGCGTGATGGGGCCGGTCAGTTTGTACGGCTCGTCGGGATAGCCGGCTTCGGCAAAGGTCGGCACGTCGGGCAGGGCCTTGGCGCGCCGGGTGCCGGTGACGGCGAGCGCTCGCAGCTTGCCGCTGGCGAAGTGCTGCTTGAGCGAGGTCACCGAGCCAACCGTCATGTTGACCTGGCCGGCCAGCAGGTCGCTCACCATCGGCCCTTCGCCGCGATAGGGCACGTGCAGGATATCGATGCCATAGGTCTTGTCGAGATAGGCCTGGATGGTGTGCGGCTGCGTGCCCGGGCCCCATGAGCCCATGCGCAGCTTGCCGGGTTCCTTCCTGGCATAGGCGATCAGTTCCGCCACGGTCTTCACCGGCAGCGTGGCGTTGACGGCAAGCACCGTGCGTGCCATGGCGATGTCGGACACCTGGCGCAGGTCGGTGCGCGGGTCGTAGGGCAGCTTCTTGTAGAGGGCGAGGTTGGCGGTGATGGGGCCGGGGATGGTCAGCAGCAGCGTGTAGCCATCGGGCGCGGACTTGGCCACATAGTCGGTGCCGATGATGCCGCCGGCGCCGCCTTTGTTCTCCACCACCACGGTTTGTCCCAGCCGTTTGCCCAGGCCTTCGGCCAGCGTGCGCGAGAGCGTGTCGGTCAGGCCGCCGGCCGGGTAGGGCACGATCAGGTGCAAGGGCTTGGTGGGGTAGCTGGCTTGCGCCTGGGCTGCCAGCGGCAGCAGTGCCGCGCAGGCGCAGGCCAGCAGGACGGCCGCCTTCCCGCAGAACGGGCTGCGTATTGTCATGTTTTGTCTCCTCGGTGCTTTATAGGATCCGGCGCGCGCTCCGAGCGCAATGCGCGCGCCGATATAGGGTCAGGCTATAAGACGGGGAAAAACGCGCGGGACCGCGCGTTGCGACATGATGGCATCAGGCCGGCATCGCCAGGTAGCCGGCCACCAGCCGGGTCATCTCGCCGGGCAGCCGTTCGTCATCGAGCGGCAGCGGGCCGGCGTCGTTGAGGATGGCGTTGACCACGATGCTGAACACCGCCTGCATGGCAAAGCGCACGCGCATCTCCGCCTGCTCCGGCGGCACAGTCATGCGCGGCACCAGCAGCGCCACCATGCGTTCCACCACGGCCTCCCCGCTTTCGCGGTGCGGCAGCCATTCTTCCGGGCGGTTGGAGGCGTGCTTGAGCGATGCCTTGATCACGCCACGGTTGGCGTGGCAGCCGAGCACCACGTAGCGCATGGTTTTTTCCAGCATCACATCGGTGGGCACGTCTTCCCAGCGCTCCACGCGCAGGTAGCGCGCCACGGAGTCTCCCGTTTCCTGCATCACCAGCGTGCGCAGGGACTCGAAGAACGCCTGCTTGTCGCGGAAGCGGCCGTAGAAAGCCCCGACGGACACTTCGCAGGCGGACGCGATCTGGGCGACCGAAACCGCGGAGAAATCCCGCTGCGCCAGCAATTCGCGGCCCGCGTCCAGCAGCGCCTGCTCGGTCTCGCGCGCACGGCGCTGGCGCGGGGGCTGCAGGATCGAGGGAGTCGCTACGGTGGGGAATGCGGAGGTCCCCTTGGATGGCTTGGCGGGAGACGCTGCAGAAGACGAGAGGGGCATGGTAATTCCGTATGCGAATTCTGATTCGGTTTTGTGAACCATATGGTTACCACGGCGTTTCGTCAAGAAACGGTCTACATTTCCAATATGTGGAAATGCATTCCGTTCTTTGACACAGAAAAATAGGCCACCCACACTGGGGTGCAAGGAGACAAGATGAACACGCCGGTCGAACAATTCATAGCCGAGCGCAGGAAGGAGGATCCGTCCTTCGGTGGCTTGCTGGCCAAGGGCTTTGCCTTGTTGCGCTGCTTCATCGACGAGCCGCGCCCGCTCGGCAACGGCGAGCTTTCCGAGCGCTTGCAGATGCCGCGCGCCACGGTGTCGCGCATCTGCCGCACGCTGTTCGAGCTGGGCTACCTGGATTGGGACCCCAAGCTCGACAAATACTTCGTCGGCGCCCAAGTGCTGGCCCTGGGTTATCCCTACCTGGCCGGGCTGCAGGTGCGCCATGTGGCACGCCCGCTGATGCAGGCGCTGGCCGATCGCATCGAGGGCGCGGTATCGATGGGCGTGGCGCACCGGCTGGACGTGACCTACCTGCAGAGCTGCACGCATCACGAGGGCACGGCGGCGCGCCCCGGCGTGGGCGCGGTGCGCTCGGTGCTGAGCACGGCGATGGGCCGTGCCTTCCTGTGCACGCTCTCCAAGATCGAGTTCGAGCAACTGATGCAGGCCGCGCGGCGCGAACGTGCCGAGGAATACGCCGCCTGCTACGACACCATCTGCCACAACGTGGCGCATTACCCCAAGCGTGGCTTTGCCATCAATGAAGGCGACGCCGGCAGCGGCGTGCATGGCGTGGGCGTGTACTCGCGCATCGTTTACCTGAACCGCCCGCTGCTGTTCAACTGCGCCATCGCCGGTTCGCAGGTGCGGCGCGGCATGCTGGAGAAGAAGATCGCGCCG
Organism: Cupriavidus sp. CuC1; assembly: GCF_044627735.1. Taxonomy (NCBI): domain Bacteria; kingdom Pseudomonadati; phylum Pseudomonadota; class Betaproteobacteria; order Burkholderiales; family Burkholderiaceae; genus Cupriavidus; species Cupriavidus sp. CuC1. The sequence goes on from NZ_JBIUHC010000046.1 coordinate 56,303, forward strand.
CTGCTGATGGAGATGACCCGCGCCATCGAATCCATGGCGGGCCTGCGGCAATAGCCCGGCCCGCATGGCAAGGCACACGAAGCCACACACGAAGCCACACACGCAGCGCCGGCACAGGCGCAACCAAAACAAGCATTCAAGGCAATCCGGAGACAATGTCATGCCCAGCCTAGATCCCCTGCTGAAACCGCGTTCGGTCGCGGTCATCGGCGCGTCCACGCAGCCCGAGAAGGTGGGCGGCATGCCGATTCGCCTGCTGCGCGAGCTTGGCTACGCCGGGCACATCTATCCCGTGCATCCCACCGCCAGCGAGATCCAGGGCTTGCCCGCTTACCCGACGCTGGCCGCCATCGGCGAGCGCGTCGACCTGGCCATCGTGGCAGTGCCGGCGGTGGCGACAGAATCCGTGATGGCGCAACTGGCACAGAACGGCACGCGCGCCGCGATCTTCTTCACCTCGGGCTTTGCCGAGGTGGGCGACGAGGGCCTGGCCATGCAAGTGGCGCTGGCCGAGAGCGCGCGCCGGCACGGCGTGGCCCTGCTCGGCCCTAACTGCCTGGGCGTGATGAATCTGCGCGCGCGCATGTTTGCCACCTTCTCGCCGATCCCGCTGACTGGCGTGCCGCCTGCGGGCGACGTGGGGCTGGTCAGCCAGAGCGGCGCGTTTGGCGCCTACGCCTTCGCGCTGGCGCGCGAGGCCGGGCTGGGCCTGAGCCATTGGGTGACCACCGGCAACGAGGCCGGCCTGCAGGTGGCCGATGTGATCGAGTGGATGGCGCAGGATGAAGATACCCGCGTGATCCTGGCGTATATGGAAGGCTGCCGCGATGGCGCGCGCCTGCGCCAGGCGCTGGCCGCCGCGCGCGCCATCGGCAAGCCGGTGGTGATCACCAAGGTGGGCACCACCGAGGCAGGCGCGCGTTCTGCGCAGTCGCACACGGCGAGCCTGGCTGGCGAGGACGCGGTGTATCAAGCGGTGTTCGACGAGTACGGCGTGCATCGCGCCCATACGCTCGAAGATTTCTTCCGCCTCGGCTACACACTGTCGCGCGGGCGCCGTCCGGCGCGCTGGGACAGCCCGAGCGGATTGATTGCCGATGCGGTGGCGCCGGTGGCTATCGTCACGGTGTCCGGCGGCGTCGGCATCATGATGGCCGATCGCGCCGAAGAGCTCGGCATGCCCATGCCGCCCATGCCCGCGGCCGCCGCCAAGGCGCTGCGCACGAGCATTCCCTTTGCCAGCACCGCCAACCCGATCGACGTGACGGGGCAGGTGGTGGCCCAGCCCGCCGTGCTGCTCGACGCGATGGCCGGCGTGGCTACCTGCGGCGAGTACGGCAGCGTGGTGGCCTTCCTCGCCGGCGGCGCCAATGCGCCGCGCCTGTGGGAAGAACTGCAGCGCGCCATCGGCGCGCTGCATGAGGACAAGCGCGCCGCGCCGCTGCTGCTGTCCGGCGTGGTCGACGCCGACAAGCGGGCGTGGCTGGAGGCGCATGGCTGCCTGGTGTTCCGCGAGCCGGCCCACGCCATCGAGGCGGTGGCCGCGCTGGCGCGCGCTGCAGCATTGGAAGCCGCTGCCGTGAGCACGCCGGCAGCAGAGGCCGCCGCGCCCGCCGCAGCGCTCCTGCGCGATGTGCCTGACGATGCCAGCGCGCTGTCCGAGTTCGACGCCATGCGCCTGCTGGCGGACGCTGGCGTGCCGGTGGCCGCGCACGGCCTGGCGCGCGACGCCGATGAGGCAGTAGCCCTGGCGCAGCGCATCGGCTACCCGGTCGCCGTCAAGCTGTGCTCGGCACAGGTGCTGCACAAGAGCGACGTAGGCGGCGTGGCTCTCAACCTGACGGACGCCGCCGCGGTGCGCAAGGCCTTTGCCGCGATGCAGGCGGCGCTGGCCCGGGCCGATGCCAGCCTGTCCTTCGAAGGCGTGCTGGTAGCCCGCATGGTGCGTGGCTGGGGCGAGCTGATGGTGGGCGTGCGGCGCGATCCGGTGTTCGGGCTGGTGGTATTGGCCGGCATCGGCGGCACCGCCGTGGAGATCTTCGGGCAGATGGCCTTCGGGCTGGCGCCGCTGTCGCCTGAGCGCGCCCGCGCCATGCTGGACAAGAGCCGCGCCGCGGTGCTGTTCGCCGGCCATCGCGGCAACCCGGTGCTGCCGCTGGCACAGGCCGCCGATTTGCTGGTGCGGGTGTCGAAGGTGGCCGCCGCGCTCGGGCCACGGCTCGATACGCTGGAAATCAACCCGTTCGTCATCGGCGCCGAGGGCGCGGTGGCGGCGGACGCCGTGATCACCTTGCTGCCGGCGGGCGGACCAGCATGAACCAGATGGCATAGCAAAGACGCTTGGGCCCACCGCGCCACCACATGCCGGCGCAGACCGGACGCGCGGATGGGCAACAACAACTGGAGACAAGCATCATGCATTTGCAAGCTGCAAGGACCACGTGCGCGCCAGCGGCCGGCGCTCTCGCCCTCGTCATGCTGACGGCGCTGGCGGCCACATCGGTGCGCGCCGCGCCACCGCAAGCCGCAAAGTACCCCGACAAGCCGATCCGCCTGGTGGTGCCCTTTCCGCCGGGCGGCGGCACCGACGTCGTCGGCCGGCTGGTGGCCGCCAGGTTGTCGACCGCGCTGGGCGGCACGGTGCTGGTGGAAAACGTGGCGGGCGCCACCGGCACCATCGGCTCGGCCCAGGTCGCGCGCGCGGCGCCGGACGGCTACACGCTGTTGCTTGGCATCTCCGCCACGCACGCCATCGCACCCGCGATCTTTCCCCGGCTGCCCTATGACCCCGTGCGCGATTTCGTGCCGGTGGGCCGGCTGGCCTACGGCGGCAACGTGCTGGTGGCCGGCCCGGCTTTCACGGGCAAGGACCTGCCGGCGCTGATCGCGGCCGCCAAGCGTCCCGGCGCCGACCTGGCCTACGGCTCCTGGGGCCCCGGCTCGGGCGGCCACCTGGCCGGCGAGAGCCTGAACGTGAGCAGCGGCATTCACCTGCGCCACATTCCCTACAAAGGCGTGAGCCCGATGCTGACCGATGTGATGGGCGGCACGTTGCCGGTGGCCATGTCCGACCTGGCCGGCACCTTGCCGTTGATCCGCAGCGGCAAGGTCAGGGCGCTGGCGGTCACCGGCTCGGAGCGCTCGGTGGCGCTGCCCGATGTGCCCACCTTTGCCGAGTCCGGCGTGCCGTTTCGCATCGACAGCTGGTACGCGCTGTTCGCGCCGGCGCGCACGCCTGCGGCCATCCTCGATCGTCTCGAGCATGCCGTCGACGCCATCATGGCCGAGCCTGCCATGCAGGCGCAGGCCGCGACGCTGGGCATGCGCTTCACCCCGCAGCCGCGCGCCGCCTTTGCCGCCCAGATGCAGGGCGATGTCCGCGCCTGGGCTGTCCTTGTCAAGTCGAGCGGCGCCGCCCTCGAATAATCCCGCCTGATTTCGCCAGGAGCCACACCCATGAACATGAATTCTCCCGCCACCCCCACGCTTGCCGCTGCAACACAAGCCAGCCCCCAGCAGGCGCTGGTCGCCGGCGCAGCAATGCCGCTGGTGATCTACGGCTACGCGCTCATCGAAACACTGCGCACCTGCCGCCTGCAGACCTCGGTAGCGGCGGCCACCGGCTATGGCCGCGCGCCGATGAATGCGTTGTCCGCCAGCGAGCGCCAATGGACGCACGAGGACCGCGACATTGTCACCCCGGCCAACGACCTGCTGTATTTCTGCGGCTGGGTCAACCTGGCGGATGGCCCGGTGACGCTGCGCATTCCGCCCCTGCCCGATGCGGGCCGCTACTACGTGATCGAGCTGCTCGACGTCCATACCAACAACTTCGAGAACCTGGGCCCGCGCAATGTCGCCGCAGAAGGCGGCGAGATCGAGCTGGTCGGCCCGGGCCAGACGGCCAGCGGCGCGCATGCGCTGTCATGCCCGAGCTCGCTGGTCTGGCTGCTCGGCCGCGTGCTGGTGCAGGGACCGGATGACCTGACGGTGGCGCGTGCCTTCGAGCAAGGCTTCGCGCTGAGCCGCACGCCGGGCGCGGCGCGCCCGCGCTGCGTGGACCAGTGGAGCGACAGCGGCCGGCCTGCGCTGGATTTTTTCCACAACCTCTTCAACGCCCTGCGCGAGTTCCCGCCGGCGGCCGAAGAGCTGGGCATCCTGACGCTGCTGCGCAAGGCCGGCATCCGGCTGGAAGACGAGATCGATTTCGCGGCGTTGCGCCCGGCCGTCGTGGCCGGGCTGGAAAGCGCCTACGCGCAAGGCATGGCGGTGATCGAGGCCCATACCCGCAGCCAGGGCCGCAAGAGCTGGGGCTACAGCCTGAAGCTGGGCAGGTACGGCGACGACTGGCTGCAACGCGCCTGCACCGCGATGAAGGGCCTGGGCGCCCTGCGCGCGGACGAGGCCATCTACGCCATGGCCGATTTCGATGCGGATGGCGCGCCGCTCGATGGCCGCCACCGTTACGAGCTGCGCTTCGCGCCCGGCATGCTGCCGCCCGCGCAAGCGTTCTGGTCGGTGTCGCTGTACGGCGAGGATCGCTACTTCAGCGCCAACGAGATCGGCCGCTACGCCGTAGGCGACCGCACGCCGGGCTTGCGCATGGAGGCCGATGGCAGCCTGGTGATTCCGATCTCGCACGCGCGAGCGCAGCAGCAGGAAAACTGGCTGCCCGCGCCCGCCGGCTCGTTCTACCTGATCTTGCGGCTCTACCATCCCGCGCAGTCTTTCCTGGACGGCCAGTACACCATCCCGGCCGTGCGCCGCGTCGATTGAGCCAACCAAGCTATGGAAGCCACCATGCCCCAGACCGTATCCGCCGCGCTGGCCCACGACGCCATCCGCTACACGCTGCCCCTTTATGAAATGGCGCGCATGCGTGCCGCCACCTGCCCGCGCCGCAACAGCGCCGGCGAGTTTGCCGCCCAGCAGCCCGATGCCCCGGTGCGCTGGATCAATCATTTCATCCACACGCGCCAGCTGCTCGGCCCGCAGCATCGCCAGGTGGTCACGCCCAATAACGACACGCTCTACAGCAACGCCTGGATGGACTTGTCGCAAGGGCCGCTGCTGCTGGATGTGCCCGACAGTGCCGGCCGCTACTACGTGCTCGGCCTACTCGACTTCTATACCAACCCCTTCGGCTATATCGGCACCCGTACCACCGGCAACGGGCGCGCGCGCTTCTTGCTGCACGGCCCGCGCTGGCACGGCGAAGTGCCCGCAGGCGCCACCGCCATCGCCTGTCCCACGGATGCGGTGTGGCTGCTTGGCCGCGTGCTGGTGGATGGCGAGGCCGACCTGCCGGCCGTGCACGCACTGCAGGACCAGTTCCGCCTGAGCACGCTGGCGGGCGGGCCGGCCGCGCGGGCCTTCGATGTCGGCATGCAGCCCGGCGAGCATCTGGGCGATCCGCGCCGCTATGCCGAGGTGGTCAGCCAGGCGTTGCGCGAGAACCCGCCGCCGCAGGCAGAGGCCGGGCTGGTGGCAGGCTTTGCGCCTTTGGGCATCGGCGCGGATTGCGATGCCGCCGCGCTTGACGGCGAAGCGCTCGCGCGCCTGGGCACCGCCATCCAGGAGGTGCTCGCCGAACTGGCAACGCCGCTGCCGTCCGACCTTGGCGGCGGCTGGACCCTGCCGGTGGAAATCCGCGCATCGTTCGGCACGCGTTTCGCCGAGCGCGCGCTGGTGGCGCGCAACTATATCGGCGCGCTCGGCGTGGAAGAGGCGATGTATGTCATGGCCGACCGCGACAGCGAGGGCGCGCCGCTCGACGGCCGCGTTGGCTACGAGCTGGCCTTCGCCGCCGATGCGCTGCCGCAGGTAGGCGCGTTCTGGTCGCTCACCATGTACAGCAAGGCCGACTGCATGCTGGTGGATAACGTGCTCGGGCGCTACTCGCTGGGCGACCGCTCGCCGAGCCTGCGCTACGCGCCGGATGGCAGCCTGCTGCTGCGCCTGTCGGCCACGCCGCCGGCCGATGCCGCGGACGAGGGCAACTGGCTGCCCGCGCCCGCGGGCCCGTTCTACGTGACGCTGCGGCTCTACGTGCCCCAGCCCGCGCATCTCGACAAGACCTTTGCCTATCCGCCGATCCGCCCGCTGGCGGGCGCGCAAGCTTTGGTCAAGGAGCCGTCATGACACTGAACTCGCAAAAGCGCAGGCAAGTGCTCCGCCTGGCCGGCAACGCCGTGCTGTTGGCCGTGGCCGGCGGCGCGCTGGCGCCTGCGCATGCCGAGGCGTATCCGTCGCGCCCGGTACGCCTGGTCTCGCCCTACGGCCCGGGCGGCTCCAACGACATCTCGGCGCGCCTGCTCAGCGAGGGGCTCAGCCGCAAGTACAAGCAGCAGTTCGTGGTGGAGAACAAGCCCGGCGCTGGCACGCGCGTGGCCAACGAGCAGATCGCGCGCGCCACGCCGGACGGCTACACGCTGTTGTGGGCGGCGGCGCCGTTTGCCATCAATGCGGCGGCGGGGCTATCCCAGCGTTATGACATCCACAAGGACTTCGTGGCAGTAGGGCCGCGCGTGCTCGGGCCGTTATTCCTGATCGTCAACGCCGATTCGCCAGTGCGCACGGTGGCGGATTTCGTGCGCATGGCGCGCGAGAAGAAGGACGGCGTGACCTTCGCCTCGCCGGGCATCGGCTCGGGGCCGCACCTGACTGCCGAACTCTTCGCCGCCCAGACGAAATTCAAAGGCCTCAACGTGCATTACCGCGGCGACTCCACGGCCTACACCGAATTGCTTGCAGGCCGGGTGGACGCCACGCTGACCGCCATCACCACCGCGCTGCCATTCATCAAGGCCGGCAAGCTGCGCGTGATCGCGGTGTCCGCCGAGCAGCGCACGCCGGTGTATCCGGACGCGCCCACGTTTGGCGAGCAAGGGTATCCCGGCGTGGTGGGTTACGGCTGGTTCGGGCTGATGGCGCCGGCGGGCACGCCGCCGGAGATCGTGGAGCAGCTCAACCGGGACGCCAACGCGGTGCTGGCCGATGCGCAGACGCGCAGCAAGCTGATCGGCCTCGGGCTGCAGCCGGAGGCGGGCGACAGCGCATCGCTCGCGCGTTTCATCGATGCCGAGGTGGCCAAGTGGGGGCCATTGATCAAGTCGGCGGGGATCAAGTTGGAATAGGGTGTGCTAGTGTGAAAAATCTGCCTCGCTTGGCGAGGATTGAATTGAATCGGCGGCGGTTGCAGCTTTGGTTTGGCATGGTGGCCCGCTGACGCGGGGGTGCCGTTTGTGGGCGGGGTTTTCGCTCTCCTAGCTGCTGTCGCGGCTGGGCGGTGTTGCCGTTTTAGAACGTGTGAGATGTCACTTTTCTTTACTCGTAAAGAAAAGTAACCAAAAGAAAGCGATCCTTGCAGGAGGCTGGCGTGGCGTCATTGGGAATCCCAATGGTTTCGTCGTACGGCCCTGGGTGCTAACTGACTCGTGCCGTTACCAGTTTAGATCACCACGACGCTGCCAATGCCCAGGGTTTCGTGGTGGCCCCCACCGGTAGCCAACACCACGAATTTCAAGCCGTCTGTCGCTCGCGGGGCGGGCGGCCACGAAGTTGCAAGCGTCCCGTTTTCGTCGTGGGCGCGGTGGCACTGCCGGAATAGTTCTGAGGGATTCACCACCGCGCCCACCCCACCACGAAACCATCACGGCGTGATATATCGTGATGCTCCGATCCGGTACCGGCAGATGGGCGAATGGGCAGGGATGCTGCTACCGAGCAGCCTCACCACGAAACCAGCGTGCTCCGCTGGATCGTGGCCATTCAAACCGGTAACGGCATGAGGCCATTAGAACCCAGGGCCTGACGACGAAACCACCGGGCTATGCAACCCCGACAAGCCAGCCTCCTGCAAGGATCGCTTTCTCTTGGTTACTTCTCTTTACGAGTAAAGAGAAGTGACATCTCACACGTTCTAAATCGGCCAACCCCGTACAGCCGCGCCAGCAGCTAGAAGCAATAAAACCCCACCCAACAAGAGACACCCCCGCAATGGTTTCGTCGTACGGCCCCGGGTGCTGCCGTTACCAGTTTAGACCACCACGACGCTGCCAATGCCCGGGGATTCGTGGTGGCCCACACCGGTAGCCACCACCACGAATTTCAAGCCGTCTGTCGCTCGCGGGGCGGGCGGCCACGAAGTTGCAAGCGTCCCGTTTCCGTCGTGGGCGCGGTGGCACCGAAAAAATAATGCCGAGGCATTCACCACCGCGTCCACCCCACCACGAAACCCTCATGGCGTGATATATCGTGGCGCTTCGCACCGGTACCGGCAGATGGATGAATGAGCAGGGATGCCGCTACCGAGCAGCCTCACCACGAAACCAGCGCCATCCGCAGGATCGTGGCCATTCAAACCGGTAAC
>NZ_JBIUHC010000047.1:0-64448 GCF_044627735.1 Cupriavidus sp. CuC1
TTGAGCATGGCCGCGTACAACTTGGTGCGCATGCGCTCGCTGGGAGAAATCCGTCCGCAGTTGCAGTAATCGCGGTAATGAGGCCAGAAACGGGCGCCAAATCATCAAAAAATCGATGAAATGATGCGCAGCTTCCGGATTGTGAAAAATAGGCGGCACATCAACCATACAGTGGGAAGTCTTGCCGCTTGTGCGGTTAGTACTTCAGCAGCCTGCTAATTGTCTTAGGAAGTTTCTCTGTTGATGATCGGAAAATTCATATTTTCTTCCAACTTGCCTTCCGATGCCCGCTTCGGCGCTATAGTCCGCCTCTCTGGGCTCCCTGGAAATCAATAGCCGTACTTGCACGCTGGCGCGCGGCGGTGCGTGGCTAACTTGCTCTCGAAGAGTGGCGCGTATTCGGAAATCCGGATATCGGAGGTTCGAGAATGTTATTCCAGAAAATTTCCTGGGACGACGGACTTATGAACTTGAAACTTGACGAGCGCCGGTTGTGGGTCACACGGAATCGAATGTCATTGAGACGATCGACGCGCTTGGTCGCTAATCGACTTTTCGTTCAGCACCCCGGGTGTTCATTCCTGTTCTCCCAGAGGTTGTCTGTCATGGCATAGGCGCCTGGGGGCTGTGCTGTTGCTGTTTTCCATGGTGACCTCGGCGCAAGTACCCAACGCCGGGCAGTTTGTGCGCGATATGGAGAGTGTCCGCTCGAACCTGCCCGTCCGTTGTACCTGATCTGCTGGGAGCAGCAGAGTTTTCGACTGAAGAGGATCTATGATGAACAAGAGCTATGCATTGGTTTGGAACCAGGCATTGGGTTGCTGGAATGTCGCCAGCGAACTCACCCGTCGCCGTAGTAAGGCGGGCCGTGGCAAGGTGGTGATCGCGGCCGGCATATCGCTGCTGGGCCTGCTGGGGCAGGCGCCGGCGTTTGCCCTGCCGACTGGTTCGACGGTGGTCTCGGGTAGCGGGACTATTCAGATCAATGGCCAGCAGATGACCATCGATCAGCGCAGCGACAAGCTGGTCACCAACTGGAACGAATTCAGTGTGGGCGCCGCCGAAAGCGTCACGTTCCGCCAGCCCGGCAGCAACTCGATCGCCCTCAACCGGGTGATTGGCAACAACGGTAGCGATATACAGGGTCGCATTGACGCCAATGGCAAGGTGTTCCTGGTCAACCCCAATGGCGTGGTGTTCGGCAAGACCGCCCAGGTCAACGTTGGCGGCCTGGTGGCTTCGACGCAGAACATCAGTGATAAGGACTTCGTCGACGGCAACTACCGTTTCGCCGGCCGTTCCACCGCCGCCGTGAGCAACGCCGGTACGCTCACGGCCGCCGAAGGTGGCAGCGTGGCGCTGCTGGGCGCGCGGGTCAGCAACAATGGCGTTATCCAGGCGCAGATGGGCAGCGTGGCGCTCGGCGCTGGCAATGACTTCAGCATCAACTTCGACGGCAACGGCCTGCTCAACCTGCAGGTGAACAGCGCCACGGTGGACGCCCTGGCGCAGAACGGCGGCCTGCTGAAGGCCGACGGCGGGCAGGTGCTGATGACCGCCAGAGGCGCTGACAGCCTGCTGAAGACGGTGGTCAACAACGAGGGCACCATCGAAGCCAGGACCCTGCAGAGCAAGAGCGGCAGAATCACGCTGGACGGCGGCGATGCGGGTATTGTCCGGGTAGCGGGCAGGCTGGATGCCAGCGCACTGGGCGGCCAGGGCAATGGCGGTGTGGTGGAAAGCCATGGTGCCAGGGTGGAGGTCCAACTGGCGACTCAGGTGGACACCCGAGCAGACGGGGGACAGACCGGCACCTGGAAGATTCGTTCAAAGGGGGTGAGCGTGGCCGAGACGGCGAGCCCGGCTGGCACCGGCTCGGTTGCTCAGTCGCCCAACCTGGTCATCAACGGAGGCATCAGCGGTAACGTAGGGGTGAATGGACACGGCGCCTCGAATGGCAGCAGCGGCCCGACCTTGCGGACCGATACGCTTTCGAGCAACCTGGCCACGACCAATATCGAGCTGGCCAGCAGCGAAGGCAATCTGTCGGTTGACGGGCCGGTGTCCTGGGACAGCGGCAACAAGCTGGGCCTGACCGCCGAGCGCGGCGACTTGCTCGTGAACGGCGCGCTGAAGGCCAGTGGCGCCAATGCCGGCCTGGCGTTGAGTGCCGGACGGGGTGACGTCCAGCTGAACGACAATGTCGCGCTCACCGGGGAGAAGGCCAGCCTGGCATTGAACTACGGCAAGAACGGCTATTTCCTCAAGGACGGCAAGGCGGTGACGCTGTCCGGCAAGGGTGCCAGCTTCAGCGCCAACGGCCAATCCTACGAGGTGGTGCAGAACCTGGCGCAATTGCGCCAGATCGAGGCCAACATGGCTGGCCGCTATGTCCTGGGCAACAGGATCGCCGGCAATAACGCCAGCTTCCGATCGATTGGCAATGGTAACGCCCTCACCGGCACCCTCGATGGCCTGGGCAACACCATCAGCGATCTCTCGGTCTACGGTACCAGCGCCTTTGTCGGACTGTTCGATGCGAACTTGGGACAGATCAGCAACCTGAACCTCGACCGTCTCTCGGTCAGCGGGGCAGCGTCCACTCACCGCAATACCCAGGTCGGCACGCTCGCCGGTGTCAACCTGGGCACCATCTACAACATCAAGGCCAAGGATGTCCGCGTCACCGGCGCATCCCATGGCAACACCCTCGGCGGGCTCGTTGGCTTGAACCTGGGCGGCAAAATCGACAGCGCCTCTGTCAGCGGTCAAGTGATCGGTGATCGGTACACCAGCGCGATGGGGGGCCTGGTGGGCGCGAACGTCGCCGATGAAATTGGCATCGCGAAGATAACCAACAGCCGCGCGGACACCTCCCTGTCAGGCTACATGTCGAACGATCCTTCAGCCTACGGCGCGGGCGGCCTGGTCGGCAGGAACCACGGCGGGCAGATCAGCAACTCGTCCAGCCATGGGTCCATCGCGGTCTCGGGTGTCTCCATGAACGTCGGCGGCCTGGTCGGTCTCAACACCGCCTATGGCAACATCAAGAACTCCTCCTCCACAGCCAGCGTTTCGGGCGGCCGCTATACGGTGCTCGGGGGGCTGGTCGGCCTCAACCACTTTGGTTCGGTGACCAACTCCACGGCCAGCGGTGATGTGAATGGCCTCGGTGCGATAGCGATCGGCGGCCTGGTCGGGCTGAACAACTACGGCTCCATCGCCAACGCCTCGGCCAGTGGCCAGGTAGCCGACAACATCAGCTTCAACGTCGGCGGCCTGGTTGGCCGGAACAATAATGGCAGTATCTCCAGCTCCTCGGCCTCCAGTACGGTGAAGGGCGGTGCCAACGCATCTGTCGGCGGTCTGGTTGGCTATAACAACGGCAGTATCCAGAGTGCTTCCGTCACGGGTACGACTTCGGGTGGCTACAACAGCAAAGTCGGCGGCCTGGTCGGTTTCAACGAAAAGGGCTCGGTCACGGGCTCCTCGGCCGATGGTCGTGTGGATGGTTCCTCGACCCGCGCGATTGGTGGTTTGGTCGGCCATAACCAGAGCGGCTCCATCGTCAGTTCCTCGGCCAGCGGCGCGGTACGGGACGACACCGGCCTCGATCTGGGTGGCCTGATTGGCCGCAACGATGGCGGCCAGGTCCGCGCGGCCTCGGCCACCGGCGCGGTGACCGGCGGCGCCAACGCTTTCGTCGGTGGCCTGGTGGGTCATAACAGCGGCGGTACCCTCCAGGCCGTTTCGGCCGAGGGCAGGAGCATGGCTGGCACCAACAGCCGGGTCGGCGGACTGGTGGGCCATAACCAGGGCACACTGCGTACAGTGTCGGCCAGCGGCGATGTCTCCGCCGGGGCAGGTAGCCGCGTGGGGGGGCTGGTCGGCGAACTGATCGGCAAGGTCGATTCGGCTTCGGCCACTGGCAATGCCAAGGGTGGCGATGGCAGCCGCGTGGGTGGCCTGGTCGGGGTGAACGCTGGCCAGATCACCTCATCCTCGGCCTCCGGTACCGTCAGTGGCGGTTACGGCGCGGGTCTGGGTGGCCTGGTCGGCCTGAACGCCGGCTCCATTCGTCTGTCGTCAGCCAGCGGCAAGATCGATGGCTCCCCATCTTACGGGCAGATCTATGGCGGCCTGATCGGCATGAACGTGGGGCCAGGCCGGCAATCCCTCAACAGCGTTTCCGGAGAGGCGGCCAAGGTGCGGCTGATCGGCAATCAGTTCTAACGTCGAATCCCTTCGTTAAGAACACCCCATAGGCCACCGGCCTGCCATGCACAAACATGGCAGGCCGGTGTTTTTTTATGCCGGCACAAGCTCATTCTGGGCAACCGGCCCATGAGGCGCGTCACCAGACCTGCGGTATCGAGTTCATGCACGCGGCTGAACCTGGTGACCCCCGGGACGGCCAAGGGGCGACCCATGCTCACGACGCGTTATCAATAACGCGCCCGGGCTATGCTCCTCAAACGCGGTTCACTGCCCCCCCTGGCACTAGCGTGGCCTGCCGCGGGCGCTCGTCCTGGTACTCCCGGCGCGAGGTGCCTCTTTACCCGCCACGGCACTGCCGCCACCGTTCACCTGCTCCATCCACGACAAAGCGTCGACGTACGACAAGAACTGCTGGAGATAGCCTGGCGACAGTTCGTGCATCAGTGATAGCGACCGATGCACCAGGCGGCTCGAGTGGAGCGGGCCGGCATTATCGGGCACCTGCTCCAGCGACTGCCGCAGCTGTCGGTCGGTGCTGACCCTGGACCAGGTTGCCCTGAAGTAGTCGAGCACCTCCACTTCAGGATAGGAGGCGTGCGGGGCCACGGCGTCAATCGTCGCGCGGCCATCGCCGCCCGCCTGCGCATGGCTGGCGATGTAATCGATCAGTCCGGCCAGTGCACCGCGAGCGGGCAAGCAGGGCGATGCAGCGCCGCCGCTATCGCTTGCCGTGCCTGCGGCGCTTTCAAGATCATTGGCATAGGCCTCGAGCAGGCTGGACAGCCTGTCGTCCAGGATGCGTCGCGCATCTGCGCTGTGGGCGGCCGCCCGTCGCGCCAGCGCCTCGATGAACTGGAAGCGGACAGGATCCAGGCGATCGGCGCCACGTTCGCGCCATGCATCGAGCGTCGCCCGCGCGTCACGCGTTTCGCCACATGCTTCGCCGCTACCGACGCCGCTATCGACACCACTATCCACGGGGCTTCACCGTTGCGGTCGACGGTCTTGGGATCGGCGCGATTTCCACTCGCCGGTTCTTGGCTCGTCCCGCTTCGTCGGCATTCGCGGTCACGGGCTGCTGGGACCCGAATGCGGCCGCAAATACCGAGGAGGGCGGGAGGCCTTCCTCGATCAGCGCGCGGGTTACCGTCAATGCGCGCTGGGCCGACAGTTCCCAGTTGTCGGCGAATCGACGGTTGGCCTCACGCACCTGCTGGTCGTCGGTAAAGCCGCTCACCATCAGGATCTCCTCGCGGGCCTGGAGATACGCGGACAACGGCGCGGCCAGGCTCTTCAACACGGCACGGCCTTCGGGCTGCAACTGATCGGAGTTGAGGGCGAACAACACGCTGCCGTTGATGCCGATGCGGCCGTTCACCAGCGTCACCCGGCCCGCCGCCAGCGGCCCGGCCAGCGCTTTCTCCAGGGCCTCGCGGCGCTGCGTCTCCGCCTGCCGCTGCTTGACCTCCTGCTCCAGCCTGGTCGAGAGCTCCAGCTGCACGCCGACGACGCTCACGAGGATCAGGACAAAGGCGCCCAGCAGTACCGACATCAGGTCGCCAAAGACGGCCCAGACCGGTACGGTCGGCTCTACGCCGGCGTCGATGTCCTCGCTCATTGTGCTTCGGCGCCGGCCGGCGCCCGCTGGCCTGCGAGTTGTTGCAGGTTTTCGACGATCTGCTTCTGCGACAGCATGCTCAGGTCGATGACTTCCCTGGCCTGTGCCACGTAATAGCCAAGCTGTTCGTCACTACGCGCGAGGGATTTGTCCAGCGCGGCTTCGATGCGCTGCAGGTGGGCCACCAGCTTGTCGTTCGACTCGCCAAACAACTGCACGGCCATGCCGAAGGCTTCGCCCAGGCTTGCCACCTCGACGGCACTGCCGGTGACCTGTGCGGCAACGGCGGCCATCTTGCCGGTCTCGGCCTCGACCTTATCGGTGAACCGGGTGCCGACACGATCCAGCAGGTCCGCCGAGGTGGCGACCAGCGCATCGACCGCCACGCGCTGCTCGGTGGAGGCGTGGTTCACGGCATCGAGCAGCGTGCCCAGCGTTTCCAGCAGGCGGCTGCGCTCTTCCAGCATCGTGTTGTCGCGGGCCATGCTGTCGGAGAGCTTCTGGCGCAGCTCGGCGACGACGTCGGCCGCAGCCTTGGGGGCTTCCGAAGCGGCTTGCACGAGCCGGGCAATCTCGGCGATCGTGTTGCTGGCGTGTGCCTGCGTCTGGGCCGAAATGTCGCGCGCGGTCTGCGCCAGCGTGTCGCAGATTTCCTGCTGCCGGCTTGCGGTTTGCGTGCCCGTCTGCTCCCACTCCTGGCGCAGCGTGGCGGCCATCGAGGCAAGCGTCTCGGTCCAGGCGGCCAGCCGCTGCTGGTCCCGCGCTGCCAGCTCCGCCTGCTGGTCCGCATGCGACTGGCCGACCGTGCGCAGCAGTGATGCCGAGTGCTGCTCGAACGTCGCCGCGGCTGCCGCCAGGGCCTGCTGATTGTTGCTCGCCAGCGTCTCGCTGACCTGTTCGTGCCGGGACAGCGCGTCGCGCCACGCTTGCGACAAGCCGCCTGTTGCGGCTTCCAGGCGGGCGGAGACGGTCTCCAGCAACTTGGGGGCTGCCGAAGCGGCTTGTACGAGCCGGTCGATCTCGGCGACGGTGTTGCTGGCGTGTGCCTGCGTCTGGGCCGAGATGTCGCGCACGTTGTGCGCCAGCGTGTCGCAGATTTCCTGCTGGCGGCTTGCGGTGTGCGCGCCCGTCAGCTCCCACTCCTTGCGCAGCGTCGCGGTCAGCGCGCCGAGCGTATCGGCCCAGGCCGCCAGCCGTTGCTCGTCCCGCGATGCCAGTTCCGCCTGCAGGTCCGCATGCGACTGGTCCACCGTGCGCACCAGCGATGCCGATTGCTGCTCGAACGTCGCCGCGGCTGCGGCCAGGGCCTGCTGATTGTTGCTCGCCAGTTTCTCGCTGACCTGTTCGTGCTGGGACAGCGCGTCGCGCCACGCTTGCGACAAGCCGCCCGTTGCGGCTTCCAGGCGGGCGGAAACGGTTTCCAGCAGCTTGGGGGCTGCCGAAGCGGCTTGTACGAGCCGGTCGATCTCGGCGACGGTGTTGCTGGCGTGGGCCTGCGTCTGGGCTGAGATG
Organism: Cupriavidus sp. CuC1; assembly: GCF_044627735.1. Classification (NCBI taxonomy): domain Bacteria; kingdom Pseudomonadati; phylum Pseudomonadota; class Betaproteobacteria; order Burkholderiales; family Burkholderiaceae; genus Cupriavidus; species Cupriavidus sp. CuC1. The sequence goes on from NZ_JBIUHC010000047.1 coordinate 7,349, forward strand.
TCGCGCACGTTCTGCGCCAGCGTGTCGGAGATTTCCTGCTGGCGGCTCGCGGTGTGCGCGCCCGTCAACTCCCACTCTTTATGCAGCGTCGCGCTCAGCGCGCCGAGCGTATCGGCCCAGGCCGCCAGCCGTTGCTCGTCCCGCGATGCCAACGCCGCCTGCAGGTCCGCATGCGACTGGCCGACCGTGCGCAACAGTGACGCCGAGTGCTGCTCGAATGTCGCCGCGGCCGCCGCCAGCGCGTTCTGATTGTCTCCCGCCAGTTTCTCGCTGACGCGCTCGTGCCGGGACAGCGCGTTGTTCCATGCTGCCGACACGCTGCCCGCCGCGGTTTCCATGCGGGCGGAGACGCCTTCCAGCAGGCCGGCCGAGCGTTGCTCAAAGGTGCCGGCAAACTGATCAAGCGCGGTGCGCAGGTCCTGGGTAAGCGCCTCGCTCGATCGCTGGTGCCCCGCCAGTGCCTTGTTCCAGATGTCCGCCACGGTAGTGGCCGCGGCCTCGAAACCGGTCGAGAGCCCATCCAGTTGCCGCTCAACGGCATGCGTGATGGTGTCGTGCAGCGAGGCCGTCTCGCGCGTGAGACTCGACGTCAAAGCCGCCACGGCCGGCTGGAGCGTCGCGCCGGCAGCGCGGGCGCTATCGGCGACGCTTTCCTTCAACGACTGCTCCACGGAGGCAGCCAGTCGGGTGTAGGCGGCCTCGGTCTTGCCGTGGAAGGCCTCCTGGCTGGCGAGATGACGCTCGTGCAAGGCCTGGCTCTGCTGCTCCATGGCCGCCATCATGGCCTGCAGCCGATCGACCAGGGTGGGCATCACATCGGCCTGCCGCTGCAGCAGCTTGAAGGTTTCCTCGCGCTGATGGGACTGCGAGTAACTACGCAATGTCGTCGCGATCCTGGCGTCGAGCATCTGCGCCGCCTGGATCCGCTCGCGCCGGCACAGCGTGGATAGCAACCCCAACATCGCGGAGGTGGCCACGCCCGCGACCGAGGTGCCGAACGCAAATCCCAGGCCCTTGACCGGTGCGGCCAGCGAAGCGCGGATGGCCTGCAAGTCCGTTGCGCTTTCCAGCGCCATGCCGGTGCCCTTCAGGGTGGCCACCATGCCCAGGAACGTGCCAAGCATGCCCAGCAACACCAGCAAGCCCACGAGATACGGCGTCAGCGCCGGTCCCGGCAAGCCCACGCGCTCACCCTCGATGCGCAGGCGCGCCGCATTGCGCAGGCTGGGATGCAATTGATCCAGCCAGGCGCCCAGGCTGGCCGGCGGCTCGGACAGGCCCGCCACGGCCCGCGCCAGGGTGGCGGTGGCCTGGTGGTCGCGCCGCAACTCGAGCGCGCCTGCCAGGTAGCAGGCGCCGATCAGCATCGTGACGGCCAGCGCCAGGGTGTTCGAGCCCGCATAGCCGGCGCCAATCCAGCACACGGCGGCCAGACCCACCAGAAAAACGGCGAAATTAAAAAGATATCTGGACATGGCGTCCTGGTTAGCTGGAGCGAAGGGCCGCAAGCAGCCCTTCGACCGGTTGAAAACGAATATCCAGTTCGGCAAGCAATACGCTGCGCATATCCTTGCGGAACACATCCAGCCATGCGCCGGGCGTGACCGCCGCGGATTCCCCCGCGCTTTTTCCCGAGACTTGGGCGTCGGCGAGCGTCGCCTGCCCGGCCTGGCGCAAACGCGCGAAGTGCCCTTCGAGCAACGCGGGCACGCCGGCAAGCAGATTCCGCTCGCGCGCACCCAGCGCCCCCTCCATGACGGCATCCACCGCCGCGAGCCGGGACATGGCGGGCGTCCTGGCGGCCAGCATCGCCCGCAAGCGGCCGCGCAAGCTGCCGATGTCCAATTCCATCGCCTGCTGCATGGAGAGATAACGCTGACGATAAGTCGCGTAATCGACTGCCGCATCCATGGGCTGCGCTTGGGTGGGCGCCTGCGCTTGTCCGCGCCGCTTGGCGGGGGCGCTCGCGCCGTCGCCTGCGATGGCATTCGCCAAGGCGGTCCGCGCACGGGCGCACGCAAGCTCCTCGGCGCTGCCGAAGGCGCGCGCTCCGGATGCCACCGCCGGCGCATCGCCGTTCAGGACCGCGGACAACGCGATGGCGTCGGCCCAGCCGAGCCATTGGCTCAGCCTGTCCGAGAGCGATTGTCTGGATGCGGGAACGTCGACGTCCGTCATGCGCGCAAGCAAGCGAATGAGCGTCGGGCCGCTTAAACTTGTGCGTTGTGACACTTGCACCATACCGGCGGAGTCAAAAACCCGCTAGTTTACACGCCGGCGGGTGGTGGACCTACTTCATTTCGATTTGCACGACCAAGATGCAGGCAACCTGGAGGCAGGCCCACATGCGAAGTTTGCCTGGAATTCAACCAACGCCTGCTTCCACTCGGTTGTAGTAGGTGAGGTTGTGGTACGCGCATGTCGCCTAGTTCGTCGTCGAGCGCTCAACCCTGTTGACGTGGATGCCGCTCACTTGGCCGGCACGACAAGCGGCGTCCCTTGCCTGACGACATACGTCGCGAGTTCCGCCGCGTTGCCGCTGCCGACGTTCTTCGCCGAGTGGGCCGTTCCGGCCGGGATGAACAAGGAATCGCCGGATTTGAGCGTGATCGGCGGTTTGCCCTCGAGCTGATACTCCAGCGAGCCTTCGAGGACATAGGCGATCTCTTCACCCGGATGCGCGTGCTTGGGGGCGAACGCGCCCTGGTCGAAGTCGACGCGCACCTGGACGGCCTCGCGTCCGGGCACCCCGAGATCGTGCTGCAGGAGATCGGTGCGGTGGATTCCCGGCTGTTGCGCCTGTGCCGCGTGGAGCGCCGATCCGCTCCCGGCGATCAGCATCGCGGCCACCATGATTCGAGTCGTTTTCATGTGGAAGTCCTTTCATGCATTGCATAGGCGTCAGTGGCCCCAGCGTAAGCCGGCAAAGGGGCACATAAGGCGCGCTTTGATCGTTCAACGATGCGGGGCGTCAGACGTAGGCGCCGTCAAGATAGGGATCAACATGGCGTGCCGGGTCTGCCGACACGCCAGTACGGTCCCAGCCAGCCACGGTGTGGGCACCGTCGTAGTACGGGCTACGCGGTTCCTGCACCGAGCGCGCGCCGTCGGTGTACGGGTCGCGCGAAGCGTTTACCGAGCGGGCGCCGTCAGTGAACGGGTCGCGCGCGCCCGCATGTGACAGTCCGGAGGCCTGCGCACCGGCAGCAGCAGCAATCAGAGCGACGGCGAATACAAAACGCTTGGCGAAGTGGGTAGTCATGATTGGTATCCTTGAAGTTTGCGTTGGGCTTGGTGTGGCTTTGTGTGGCCAGGGCTCGCATCGTTACTGCTCGCCGCCGGCCTACGGAAGCCATTAAAGGACACCGATGTATCCCGACCGTAGCGTGTGAAGGCCCCTTCTGTCAGGACACGTATCGTGCTGGCAGCCTGATACAGACGGGTACAAAGACGGTGTGGGAACGCGCCCGGAGGTGGTGTGGAGAGTCTTCGGGAGCCGGGCGCGAAGGCGTTGCGAAGGCGTTTTCTAAAGCAATACGTCAAGGCACGAATATTGTCTTCGGACGACTTTCGGCACAGACGCACTCAGCGCCATAGTTCGAAGTGACGACCCAAGGGTTCAATGCTGGAGCAGCGCAAACTGCCGGTCGCCGCTCCTGAGCAGCACGCCCGGTTCAAAGTTAGGGGGACGTTCGTCAACAAAAAACTTTCACGACAAGGGGGTTGCCGACCCGGGGTGATTAGTCCATAATGCAGTCCATTGATTCGCATGGAAGCCAAAAAACTCCTTAAGAATCAATGGGTTATGGCGATAATACCAGTCCCGTATCCCGCTTCCGTTGCATCAGGCAAGCGAGCAAGTAGTAGCAGTTGACAATCAGTAACTGCCCATGTGGCTCAGTGGTAGAGCACTCCCTTGGTAAGGGAGAGGTCGGCAGTTCGATCCTGCCCATGGGCACCATGTCATTTCCCTGAGTTCGCGTTCTTCGCGCGGGCTGTACAAGCTAGCTGGCGCCGACACGCTGTTCCTCCCGGCCCACGCCACTTGCGCCAATGCGGAATCACTGCATCGGCTGCCTTCAGATTCCACCAAGCATATAGCTCGACACACCGATACCGCTGGCGAAGTTGTCTTCGTGGTAGACGCCGCTCGTGTGGGCTGACCCACCACATATCGCGATAGCTCCCGCCAGGCATCGGCGCATAGCCGGCTTGCGCGAACTTGGCATTGTCGCCACCCTTGCGGATGTCATCGGCGACCGCCTTCGGCATGATCTGCTGACCATCGATCTGGCGGCTCAGTAGTCCTTGTCGTACCAGCGCACCACGATCCTGGAGACCTGCGCCATTTTCAGCAGCGTCAGCGCGATCAGCCGGCTCCCGGTCCGCCCGGGTTCCAAGGCAACGCAACGCAGTACGCGCAAATTCGACACGTTGTCACCAAATCCCCGTTCGTAGAACTCCGAGGCGACGCGCTTCCATGTGACTCGCTGTGAGAACGACAGGTCCGAAAGTTAGTTGCCATGAGCAATTATTTCTTTGGGAATCTATTTCATTCCAGTGTCACAAACCGAAGACATAGTCCCCACTCATGGGACGACGTTTCACCAGTGAAACATATCATGTGCATGATGCGTCTGCCCTCCCATCGGTAACCGGGCGCGCGTAAGGGATGCCTTCATGAGAGCGTTGCCTGGCGTTTTCAATCATCACGATCTATGCGTTGCGCCCGAATGCCAGTGAAACGTTTGACTGGCTTTTGGCGCAGCGCGTGCCAGCGTCACAACAAGGAAAAGCAAATGCGACAGGCAATCTGGGGGCGCGGAATTCTGGGCACAATTCTGGCCGCCTTCGTCGGGATCATGGTCACGGCGTGCGGATCATCGTCGTCAGTGGCGACACTGGGACAACAACAGATCAAGCACGTTTTCGTCATCACGCTCGAGAACGAAAACTACGCGACCACCTTCGGCGCGAAGAGCAAGGCTCCGTATCTTGCGCAGACGCTCGCTTCGCAGGGCGCGCTGGTGCAGCAGTATTACGGCACCGGTCACGTCAGCCTCGACAACTACATTGCAATGATCAGCGGCCAGTCGCCGACGCTGGAAACGGACAATGATTGCCCGACCTACCAGGACTTCAGCTTGACGGGCATGACGCCGGACGGCCAGGCGATTGGCACCGGCTGTGTGTATCCCGCCAGCGTGAAGACGCTGCCGGATCAGTTGAAATCCGCCGGCTACACGTGGAAAGGCTACCAAGGCGACATGGGCAACGACCCCACCCGGGAAGCGGCGACGTGCGGCCACCCGACGCTCAACACGACCGACCTGACGCAGGCCGCCGAGGCGCCGAGCGCGGCGGTGCCGCTGGGCGACCAGTACGCGACGCGCCACAACCCGTTCATGTACTTTCACTCGATCATCGACTCGCCCGATTGCGGGCGGAACGTTGTGAACCTGAACAGGCTCACGACCGACCTGCAGTCGATCTCGACGACCGCCAACTTCAACCTGATTACCCCGAACCTGTGCGACGACGGCCACGACGGGCCGTGCGTGAACGGCCAGCCGGGCGGCCTGACGAGCGCGAACGCGTTCCTGCAGAAGTGGGTGCCGGTCATTACCGCGTCGCCGGCGTTCCAGCAGGACGGGCTGTTGATCATCAACTTCGACGAAAGCAGTTACGCGACCGTGACCCAGCCGTCGGCAGGGGAGACGGACCTGACGTTCACCGGCACCACCTGCTGCAGCCAGCAGCCGGGTCCGAACCTGCCGGCCTTCCCGCAGTCGTCGTCGCTCTCGTACAAGGGCTTGACGATCAAGCTGACCAAGCAGAGTTTCGGCGGCGACCAGACCGGCGCGGTGATGATCTCGAAGTTCATCAAGCCGGGCACGGTGTCGAAGGTGCAGTACAACCACTATTCGATGCTCAGGAGCATCGAGGACATCTTCCAGCTCGGTCATCTTGGCTATGCCGCGCAGGCCGGATTGGTGGGCTTTGGCCCGGATATCTTCACGAACCTGTAAGCACATGCTGACGTCTGCAATGCGCGCCGCGGCGCTCTGCGCGTGCCTGGGCGTCGCGCTGCTGCCAATGGCGGCACCGTCGGCGCAGAACGCAGCAACGCCCGCGTACAGCGATGCGGCCGCGCTCGGCAAGCTGATCTTCTTCGATCCGTCGTTGTCGGCGTCGGGCAGGATGTCGTGTGCGAGCTGCCACAGCCCGTCGCATGCCTACGGGCCGCCCAACGGGCTGGCCGCGCAGTTCGGCGGCCCTGAGCTGCGTTCGCAAGGCACACGTGCGGTGCCGAGCCTGCGCTACGTGCTGAACCGAACGCCGGTCTGGAGCCACGCCCAGGCCGCGACCATCGCTGAACGGATCGCGGATACGGACAATGCACCGTCCGGCGGGTTCGGCTGGGATGGGCGCTTCAGCCATCTCCATGAGCAGGCCAGCTTTGCGCTGTTCAACCCGAACGAGATGGCCAACAAGGATGCTGCTGCGGTTCTGGCGAAGCTTGAGCGCGCACCGTATGCCACGCGCTTCAAGGAAGTGTTCGGCCAGAATGTCTTTGCGGACCCCACCAGAGCGTTCACCCAAGCGATATACGCAATCGAGCGCTTCGAACTCGAGGACCCGAGTTTTCATCCTTATACCAGCAAGTTCGATGACTATCTCGACGGCAAGGTCCAACTGACTGCGCGCGAATTGCGGGGCAAGAAGCTGTTCGACGATCCGGCGCGTGGCAACTGTGCCTCCTGTCACATCGACCAGGCGGGCGTGAATGGCGCGCATCCGCTCTTCACGGATCACAAGTTCGAAGCGCTCGGCGTGCCGCGCAATCCGGAGTTGAAGGTCAACGCAGACCCGAAGTATTACGACATGGGTTTGTGTGGACCGTTGCGCAGCGATCAGTCGGGCGATAAAGCCAATTGCGGCCTGTTCAAGACACCGTCGCTGCGCAATACGGCAACGCGTCAGGTGTTCTTTCACAACGGACGTTTTCACTCGTTAGAGGAGGCATTGCGCTTCTACGTGCAGCGCGATACCAACCCGGAGAAATGGTATCAAGCCGATCGTCACGGCAAGGCCAAGAAGTTCAACGACCTGCCGGCATCGGTGCGCGGGAACGTCGATACCATCGATGAGCCGCTTACGCGCAAGCGCGGTGAAAAGCCGGTCTGGACGGAGCAGGACATCAAGGACGTCGCGGCCTTTCTCTCGACGCTGAACGACGACTACCAGTCAATGGCGAGAACAGCCAAATGAAGACTGACTCAGCGTGTGCATTGAAATTCTGGAGGCAATCAGAGCAAATTTAGCGCGATGAAGCAGCTGATGAAGCCAGCACTATTGTCGCGACAGATTCACTGAAATATGTTCGCCGCCTCCTTAAGTGTCTTGTCTAGCGCTGACATGAGGACGCGGCGATGAGCGAAAGACCTAAACATGCAGAAAACTCAAGGGATTGCCAGCATGATGAGCAACAACCGCAACGATGATTGCGACCACAAAGACCCGTCAGTGCCCGACTCGCAGCGCCGCAAGTTGTTGGGAGGCTTGGCCGCCGCCGCGGGCATAAGCCTGCTGCCAAGCTGCGGCGGCGGCGACGGCAGCAGCTCGCTCGTCGCCACCGCCGCGCTGCCCGATCCGGGACAATCCGGCATCGATCACATCGTGGTAGTGATGATGGAGAACCGCTCCTTCGATCACTACCTGGGCTGGCTGCCAGGTGCCGACGGCAAGCAGGCCGGCCTGAGCTTTGCCGACCGCAACGGCAAGATCTCCAGCACCTACCCGCTGGCGCCGGAATTCCAAGGCTGTGCCTACCAGGACCCCGACCATTCGCACGAAGGCGGGATTACCGAGTACAACAATGGCAAGTGCGACGGCTTCCTGCTGACCAGTTCGGACACCTTCCCAATCGGTTACTACCGTCAGGAAGACCTCAGCTTCCACGGCCAGGCCGCCCCGGCTTGGACCGTCTACGACCGCTACTTCTGCAGCATCATGGCGGAGACCGAGCCCAACCGCTTCTATATGCACAGCGCGCAGACGCCGGCGATCCATAACAAGGACGTCAGACCCGCAATCGCCGCCCAGATGCCGACGATCTGGGACAAGCTCAGCGCCGCTGGTGTGAGCGGTAAATACTATTACAGCGACGTGCCGTACCTCGCTTCGTACGGCTCCAAGTACGCACATATCTCTCAACCCTTGGACCAGTTCCTGGCCGCCGCCGCCGCCGGTACCCTACCCAACGTGTCGTATGTCGACCCCGCCTTCGTCGGCAACGGCACCCAGAATGACGACCATCCTTTCGGGGACATCCGCGACGGCCAGGCCTTCATGAACCAGATTTATGGAGCTGTGACCCAGAGCCCGCAGTGGCCCAAGACGGCGCTGTTCTTCATCTACGACGAGTGGGGCGGCTTCTTCGATCATGTGCCGCCGCCCTTCGCCGGCGTGATCCCGCCGTTCGACCTGGCCGCATTCAAGGCGATCAACGAAACGCCGTCCTCCCAGCTCGGCTTCCGTATTCCGGCCATGGCGGTGTCGCCTTTTGCGCGGCGTGGCTACGTCGCCCACGACCAGTACGACCACACCTCGATCCTGAAGATGATCGAATGGCGTTTTGGCCTGACGCCGCTCACCGTACGCGATGCACAGGCCGCCAATATCGCCGAGTCCTTCGACTTCCAGTCCGGCGCCAACGTCAGCGCGCCCGCGTTCACCGTGCCCAGCGGCCCGTTCGGAAAGACCTGCGCTCCCAAGAGCCTCGCCGCCGGCTCCGCCGCCGCCGCGATCCGCGCCGAGCACAACGAAAACGTCCAGAGACTCGCGCAACTGGCACAGCAACATGGCTTCTGGGTTGCCACTTAAGTTAGGAATACGCAGGCGTATGAAAACCTAACTGATCGTCCTGTCGCGCTGACCCTTGCCGCCTGCGGCGGCAACGGCAGCAGCGGCGAGCCCTGCGTACCGATAGCCATGGCTCAATCGCCGCAGAAGCACGATAGGGGCTCGTCGTCCGCATCGCCAGACTCTACCGGCGGTCTCCCCCGAACATGAAGCTGGATACCGTGATGCCGCCGGCGAAGTTGTCCTCGTGATAGACCCGCGTAGCAGTGTCGGCTTCGGCTGCGCCGACGGCCACCATCAGCGGTAGCAGATGCTCTTCTCTGGGATGTGCCTGGCGAGCCGCGGGTGCGCTCTCCCAGGCAGTCAGCGCGGCGGCGCGTTGCTCCGGGGCGGTTGCGGTGAGCGCTTGCTCAAGCCAGGCGTCGAACGCTGCCGATACGTCCTTCCCCGCGGGGCCGAACGCGCGCAGGTTGTGGTAGCTCAGCCCGCTGCCGACGATGAGGATGCCTTCGTGGCGCAGCGGCGCCAGCGCGCGTCCGAGGGCGAGATGCGCGAGTGGGTCGAGCCCGCGCTTGAGCGAGAGCTGCACGGTCGGCATATCGGCGCCGGGATAGATGACGGCCATCGGCGCATACATGCCATGGTCAAAACCGCGCAGCGGATCGAGCCGCGCGGCAAGGCCGGCGTCCTCGAGCAAGCCTTGCACGCGCGTGGCGAGCTGCGGTGCGCCCGGTGCGGGGTACTGGATCTGGTAGGTGTAGTCCGGGAAGCCGTAGTAGTCATAAATCATGGGCGGCTTCGGGTTGGCCATGATCGTGAATTCCGGCTCTTCCCAATGCGCCGAAATCATCAGCACGGCCTTGGGCGCCGCGCCCACCAGTTGCGGCATCTGCTGCAGGGCGGCCTTCAGGCCGTCGTAACGGCCACCCAACTGGTCTTCCATCCAGGGCCAGGGCCCGCCGCCGTGTGAAATGAAAAACGTGGGGAGTGCAGGCGTTGTCATCCGGGGTCTCCTGGTAACTCAGCCGCGCCGCCCGGCAACATAGCCAAGCAGGCCGGACAAATCGCGCGCGGCGCGCTTGACCTCGCGCTCCACGCGTTCGCGCAGGGCGGGGTCGCGCTCGAAACGGATGTCCGGGCCGGCCACGCTGATGGCGGCCACGGTGGCGCCGCTGGCATCGAACACGGGCGCCGCGCAAGAGTCGATGCCGGGCTCGAACGCGGAGAAGCTCCATGCGCAGCCGCGCTCACGGTCGGCGGCGAGGATGTCGCCCAGGCGGGCATACGTGGCCGGGCTTTGCCCGGTGACGGTCGCCAGCGGTTCCTCGCCCAGCCGCTCGCGCAGCGTGTCTTCAGCCAGGCCGGCAATCAGCATGCGGCCGGGCGTGGTGAGGTGCGCCGGCACACGGCTGCCAACCTGGATATTGCTGACCAGGGAGGTCTGCGGCATGTCGCGCAGCAGGTAGAGCACGTCACCGCCGTCCAGCACGCCGAGATAGGCGGAGAGCTGCAGCGATTCGCTCAGGGCGGCCAGCACGCGCCGCGCAAAGACGGTGAGATCCTTGCCTGCCAGCACCTTCGCGCCCAGCTTGAGCAGATCGAAGCCCGCCTGGTGGCCGCCCTGCGGCAGGCGCTCCACCATGCCTTCGTGCTCCAGCGTGGCGAGCAGGCGCATCACGGTGACGCGGTTCACGTCGATGCGCCGGCCGACTTCGCTGAGGTTGGTGGTGGACCCGCCTTCCGCGATAAAGCGCAGCAGCCGCATGGCGCGGATCACCGGGCTGACCAGTTGCGTCTTGTCTTCGTCGCCGCCCTCGGTGAAGTTGGTGGCATTGGTTGCGTCGGTTGCGTCGGGCGCGGGCTGGTGCAGCTTGGGGTTCTCGCTCATCGGTTCCGTGGACGGGTGGGCGGCGCGGTAAGCCTGCGGGCTTAGTTGAGGGGTACCTGCCAGGCGTTGTAATCGTACACCCAGTCCGCGTTGCCGCCTTCCTTGAGCCAGGCGTTGCTGCGCGAGCCGATCTGGATGCGGCTGGTGCGCTCAAAGCGCGCGGCCCGGTAGCGTGCGAGCGCGGCGGGGATGTCGTTGCCGTTGGCATCGGCCAGGCAGCGCGCCAGCACCACGCCGTCCTCGATGGCCATGCTCGCGCCTTGCGCCATGAAGGGCATCATCGGGTGGCAGGCATCGCCCATCAGCGCGACGTTGCCCACCGACCAGGCTGGCAGCGGGTCGCGCACGTAGAGCGCGGAGATCAGCACGTCGTCGCAGGCATCGAGCAACGCGCGCGCCTCCGCATGGAAGCCGGCATAGGCTGCGCGCACGTCTTCCACGCGGCCCGGCGTGGTCCAGGATTCGTTGCGCCAGGCTTCCTGCGCCACCGTGGCGAAGATAAAGATCTCGCGGCCGCGGTTGAGCGGGAAGGTGACGATCTGCGAGGTCGCCTCCGGGCCCCACCACTTGGTGAAGGCCTGCAGGTTCGGCACGCCGGAAAGGCGCTCGGCCGGCACCACCGCGCGGTAGGCGACCACGCCGGTGAACACCGGATGCTCGGGCCCGAACAGCGCGGTGCGCACCACCGAGTGGATGCCGTCGGCACCGATCAGCACATCCACGCCTTCCTGCGTGCCATCGGCGAAATGCAGCGTGGCGCCGGCCGCATGGCGCTCGATCTGCGTCGCCTTCTTGCCGAGCTTGACGCAGGTGCCGGGCAGGGCGCCTTCCAGCGCGGTCATCAGGTCGCCGCGGTGCATGGTGAGCTGCGGCGCGCCGTAGCGGATCTCCGCCTCGTCGGACATGGCCAGGCGCGAGGTCTCCTCGCCGGTGTTCCACACCCGGCTGATGCGGTGGGTGGGCCGCGCGGCGGTCTCGCGCAATGCCTCGCCCACGCCCAGGCCATCCAGCGCGCGCACGGCATTGGGCGTGAGGTTGATGTCCGCGCCGACCCGCGCAAAGCGCGAGGCTTGCTCGAACACAACCACGTCCATTCCTAGCTTGCGCAGCGCAATCGCCGCGGCGAGGCCGCCGATGCCGGCGCCGTTGATGCCAATCTTTTGTGAAGCCATGGTGCTTGTTCCTCTGGGGTCGCCTTGGTGTGGGCCCGGGTGTGCGCCTCGCTGCTCAGCGGCCGCGTTTGCCGGTGTATATGTTCAAATATGAACGTAGTGTTCATAAAAGAATATAAAGGTGACGAGGGGATGTCAATCCGCGGGTTTACACGGGGGTGAACGAGGAGGAAGGCCAGATTGCGGCCTCAAACTGCTGACAAACCTGACGCATTAGCCGAAGCCGCCGAACGGGCCAAAGCCATGCGCTACGTCGACGGCTGTCTCACCCTCTCCCCCAGCCCCTCTCCCGCGTGCGGGAGAGGGGAGCGGGACAACGCAGATCCGGCTTTGTCAGCAAGCTGAGGCCGCATTGCGGCCTCAGGGGAAGTGGAAGGGGAGGAGCAAGGGCCGTGAACTAGGGAAAGCCCATTGGAAGTATGAAATACGCTATGAATTGATCGCACGCTCTTGAGACTTGCGCCTTTTCCCGGTCAATATTCCCGCAATACCCAACCACTGATAAACGCAAAATACTCGCGCAACCAGGCGTTGTAGCGTAAATAAAGTGGCGTTGGGGCTCCTGCGCCAGACACTGTCTGGAACCCGGCCTTATGCGCAATCCGCTTCGCGCGTACCAGATGAAAATCACTGGTCACCAGCACCAGCGGGTCTCCAGCGCTCACGCCCTGCTGCTCCAGCAACCGGCGGCTGAAGAGCAGGTTTTCCTCGGTGCTGGTACTCCGGTCCTCCCGGATCAGGCGGCCCGGCTCCAGGCCGTGCGCGATCAGGTAATCGGCCATGATGTCCGCCTCACTGCAGCGCAGCCCGAAGTCCTGGCCACCGCTCACCACCACGCGCGCCGCTGGCCATTGCCGTGCCAGTGCCAGGCCTTTTTCCAGTCGCGCAGCCAGGGTAGGCGACGCGGTGCAGTGTGGCGTGCCGGAGCCCAGTATGAGGATGGTTTTTGCGGGCGCCCCCGTTGCCGCGGATTCGGAAATGCCGGCGTCGATGAAATAGAAGAACATCCCCAAGGTCACCAGCCACGCGGCAAACGCCGCCCCGGCTACCCCCCAGATCCATCGGTTCCGCCGGCTAGCCCTGCGCCATTGCGCCACGGCCTTCCAGCGCCATGACAGCGTGAGAAAGGCCGCGCCGATCGCCAGAGGGAGGACGACACCAAAGTTGAACAGGCCCATCAGCATCAGCGCGATGGCATCGGCAACCAGCAGTGCGCCAGGCAGTGCAAGGCAGATGCGCCGCCAGGCAGCGCCAGTTTTCAAGTCATGCATTGTTGTTCGAACCCACACCGTCAGTTAGTTAGTTGGTTAGTTGGTCAATTAGCAGGGGTGATGCAGGGCCAGACGCAAGCGACCCGGCGCACGCCACTGTCCAGAGCGTTGACGGGCCATGTCGCTCCACTCAATCGACAACAGTGCGTGCGTCGCTTTCATCCAGGCAAACGGTCAGTTGCATGCCTTCCTTGTTGAAGGCGCAGTAGGGCAGGGGCGCACGCAGAGCGTTGGCGAGCGGGATGCCTGCGAGGATCAGAATCAATGATCCGGCGACCACGGATCGCACCAGCATCGCTGTGCCCGATATCGGACGATGACGCTGGGCGCGGACCGCCCTGACATGCAGGAATACCCCGCCACACAGCAGCGCCAGGCCGACCAGCATCGCTGCGGCAATCTCTTCCCGCCCTGGCGATAGAATCAGGTCGCCAACGTGATTTTCGGGATAGTGAAACAGCCACCAGGCACCTGCGCATACTTGCAGGACCCCAGCCATGCACCAGGCCGCACGGTGCCCCGCCAGGCGAAACGCCGAGGCCACGAGCATGCCGGCAATCGCCGCGATCCAGGCGCCGGCATACATCATTTGATTGAAACTACCGCCAAACAGGGTGCCGCCCACGTCCCGAGGCCGCATCCCGTGGACGGCGATCCAGCCGAGACTGGTAACGATTCCCAGAAGGGCAGTCCAGCTCAAAGCGGTGTCCAGCCATAACCACAGTCTTGGCGCAGGACGAGTCATCGGTGTCTTTCCGAGGCTTCGCTCACTTCGGATCGAGACTGGCTTTCGCCCAGCGAGCGCAGGAGCGCCGGCACCTTGGCGCTGCTGGTGGCCTGCACGCGGGTGATGAGGTCGTAGTCCACGCGGCTCATGCCGTAAGCCTGGGCGATATCGTGCTGCAGGCGGTGCCAGAGGTGGCCGGTCATCTGCGCATCGGCCATCGCACGGTGGGCACGCCCGGCCTTCGGCAGGCGCAGCATATCCACCAGCGTCGACAACCGGTGGTTTTGCGCGTGCGGGTAGACGCGCCGCGAAACGAGCATCGTGCAGGCGAAGGTCTGATCGGCTGGCATGCCCAGCAGCGCAAGCTCGGCTTGCCAGAACCTGCGGTCGAACCCCGCATTGTGGGCTACCACGGGATGCTTGCCGACGAATTGGGCCACTTCGCGCATCACCTTTGGCGCCGCGGGCGCCGACGCAATCATGTCATTGGTGATGCCGGTGAGGTGCACGACGTCCGAAGGGATGCGTCTGCCCGCGTTCATCAGGCTTTGATACTGGTCGACGATTTCCCCGTCGCGCAGCAGGATGACTGCAATTTCCGTGGCCCGGTCGCCTTGACGCGGTGACAGTCCTGTCGTTTCAAAATCCAGAACCGCAACGGTCTGCATAGTGTTCTTTTCCAATTGTTAGTCAATCGCCCGCCCGTGCCACCGGGTCAGGACGACGGCGCCTGCGCCGCCGGTGCGGGCTTCATCGCCCGCCGCCGCGCGCGCGCCGCCAGGCCGCTGCCCAACGCCCAGCGCAACGTGGGCGCCAGCACCCGCATGCCGGCCAGCGAGACCGGACGGCGGATCGCGGCGCTGCCATGCAGCCCAAGCTCGCGCTGTACCCAGCGCGGCAATAGCGCAATGCCAGCGTCGCCCATGATACGCACCGCCGGCACCAGCAGCGGGCTGGCCACCGGCATGGCCATGACCAGCCGCACCACTTCGCGCGTGCGATCGCTCACCACCAGCTCTGGGCGCATGCGCTCCAGGTAGGCGGCGATGGCGGCGGCGCTGCGCGGCACGCCGGTTGCGCCGAGCATCTCGGCGATCTGCGCCACTTCCGTGTAGTAGCGATCCTGCTCGGCCACCGGGAGTGGGCCGACATAGCGCAGGTAAGCGGTGAGAAAGCTCGACACCTCGGCCACATGCACCCAGGTCAGCAGCGCCGGATCGTCGGCCGAGTAGGGGCGGCCATCCGGCGCCGTGCCCTTGACCGACGCGTGGATGCGCCTGACGCGGTCAATCAGCGCCAGCGCATCGGCGCGGTTGCCGTAGGTGGTGCCGGCAATGAACTGCGCGGTGCGGCCCAGGCGGCCCTGCATATCGGTACGGAAGGTGGAATGATCCCACACGCCGGCCAGCGCCAGCGGATGCATGGCCTGCATCAGCAGGGCGCTGACGCCGCCGGCCAGCATCGCGGGGAAATCCGCGTGCACGCGCCAGCAGACCGCGTCCGGCCCGAACAGCCCGGGATCCCCGGGCGGGTTGTCGTAGTCGAGGTTGAGGCCGGAGTTGCTGCGGGTCAGGCCCCGCACCTGCGCGCCGGCACGGGCGCGCAGGCGGTCCAGCAGCCGGCGGGGAAGGGGAGTAGCCTGGGATGGGGACGGCGGGGTGCCGGGTTGTTGGCCTTGCGAGCCGCTCATAGGTGCCTGGTGTGCGTGGTGTTGCGAGGTTGATTGACCGCCGCTCAATAGTAATGCAGGTCGGTCGCCTTCCCCCAGAATACACGGTAGGCATACAGCGTGTAACCCAGGATGGTAGGCAGCACCACTGCCGCGCCCACCAGGATCACCCCCAGCGACTCCGGCGCGCTTGCAGCTTGCCAGATATCGATCTTGTCCACCACCAGGTAAGGAAAGATGCTGTACGCCAGGCCGTTGAACGCCATCAGGAAGATCACCGCCGTGCCGGCGAAGGGTACCCAGCACCAGCGGTCGTTGCCACGATCGTGCATGGCCGGCATGCGCCGCAGCAGGCGGTCGATGAGGATGAACAGCGCCACCGTGACCGGCGGGATTGGCGCCAGCAGGATGATGTTGGGCAGCGAGAACCATTTGTCGAAGATGCGCTGGCTCACCATCGGGGTGACCAGCGAGATCGCCGCCACGCCAATGCCCGTCAGCCACAGGCTGCGGCGCGCCCAGTACATGGCGCGCCGCTGCAGGCTGCCGCTGGTCTTCATGATCAGCCAGCCCGCGCCCAGCAGGCAGTAGCCTGCCACCAGGCACAACCCTACTACCACCGCAAAAGCCAGGTCGAGCCAGCCGTGCTGGAAACCCGTGATGTACAGGCCGAGCATCAGGCCCTGCGAGAAGGCGGCCAGCAGCGAGCCGGCGTAGAACGCGCGGTTCCACCACGGTTTGTGGTGAGCGCGCGCTTTCACGCGGAAGTCGAACGCCACGCCGCGCAGGATCAGCCCCGCCAGCATCAGCGCCACCGGCAGGTAGAGCTGGGTCAGGATCACGCCGTGCGCAATCGGAAAGGCCACCAGCAGCAGGCCCACGCCAAGCACCAGCCAGGTCTCGTTGGCATCCCAGAACGGGCCGATGGAGGCGATCATGGTGTCCTTGTCGGCATCGCCCGCGCGGCGCAGCAGCACGCCCACGCCCAGGTCGTAGCCGTCCAGGATCACGTAGACCAGCATCGAGATGCCCATCAGGGCCAGGAACACCAGCGGCATCCAGCCGGCGGGTTGGGTCAGGTCGGTCATTCTGCGCTCCGCAATTCGCCGGGCACCACGGCTTGAGGGGTTTCGATCTCGATCTCGGGCTGGCCCGCCTTCGGGTCAGTCCCAGCCTTGCGGGCCAGGTAGAACACCACCGAGACATAGGCCGCAATCAGCGACAGGTAAAGCGCCAGGTACATGACCAGCGTGGAGGCGATCATCGCTGCCGGCACCTTGGAGGCCGCCTGCGCGGTGGTCAGCACGCCGTACACCAGGTACGGCTGGCGGCCGATCTCGGTGACGTACCAGCCGGCCACCAGGGCCACCCAGCCGGAGAAGGTCATGGCAATCAGCGCGCGCGCCATCCACGGCGCGGGCTGGCCGCCGCGGCGCAATTGCCACGCCGCCACCCACGATACCGCCAGCATCAATAGGCCCACGCCCACCATGATGCGGAAGGCGAAGAACAGCGGCGCCACCGGCGGATGCTTGTCGCCAAAGGCATCGATGCCCTTGATCTCGCCATCCGCGCTATGGGTCAGGTAGATCGAAGCCAGCTTGGGAATGGCGATCTCGAAATCATTGCTTTGCGTGCGCGCGTTGGGCAGGCCGAACAGCACGGCGGGCGCGCCCTTCTCCGTCTTCCAGATCCCCTCCATCGCGGCGATCTTGGCCGGCTGGTGATGCAGCGTGTTCAGGCCATGGAGGTCGCCCGCCACGATCTGCAGCGGGATCAGCACCGCGGCGATGGTCACGCCGGTGCGCAGCGACGACAGCACCTCCGGCGCGCGGTCGCCACGCAGCCAGCGATAGGCGGAGATCCCCGCCAGCAAGAAGGCCACGGTCAGCCCCGACGCCAGCAGCATATGCACGAAGCGGTAGGGGAACGACGGGTTGAAGATCACCGCCAGCCAGCTCGTCACGTGCGCGCGGCCATCGATCATCTCGAAGCCCGCCGGGGTTTGCATCCAAGAATTCAGCGCCAGGATCCAGAACGCCGACAAGGTGGTGCCGCCCGCCACCAGCAGCGTAGCGATGGTATGCGTGCGGTTGCTCACGCGGCGCATGCCGAACAGCATGATGCCGAGGAAGGTCGCCTCCAGGAAGAACGCCGTCAGCACCTCATAGGCCAGCAGCGGCCCGGCTACGTTGCCCACGGTCTCCATATAGCCCGGCCAGTTGGTGCCGAACTGGAAACTCATGGTGATGCCGCTGACCACGCCCAGCGCAAAGGTCAGCGCAAAGATCTTCACCCAGAAACGGTACGCCGCCATCCAGCGATCGTCGCCGGTCCTATTGAAGCGCAGCTTGAAAAACAGCAACACCCAGCCCAGCGAGATGCTGATGGTGGGAAACAAGATGTGGAACGTGATGTTGGCGGCAAACTGCACGCGCGCAAGCACCACCGGGTCGAGCGACGAGAACATGGAACTACTCCTTCCGGGTGCGGGTCGACTTGGCCTTCACGGCACTGGCAGGTGGTTTGTCGGCGCGGGCTCTCCCGCCGATGGCAACGCTGAGCTTGTCCTTCACATCCAGCAGCTTGTTGACCTTGGAGCCGAGCTTCATCAGCTTCTCCAGCGTGGCCACATCCAGCTTCTGGATCTCGCCGAACCAGCTCGTCACCAGCAGGATCAGCCCGTACATCTCCTTCATCCGCTCCTGCGCATGGCGGTCATTGGGATCGCTCACGGCTTCCAGCTGGACCTCGCGCAGCATGGACAGAGTCGGATCGATCTCGCGCCGGCGGCGCTCCTCGGCCAGCGTGCGGAAGATGGCCCAGACATCATCGGGGGCCGAGAAATACTCGCGGCGGTCACCCGGCTGGTGCGACAGCTTCACCAGGTTCCACGACTCCAGCTCTTTGAGCCCGATGCTGACGTTGGAGCGCGAAAAGCCCAGCGCCTCGGCGATTTCATCTGCGTTGAGTGGACGGGAGGCGGTAAACAGCAGGGCATAGATTTGCCCGACCGTGCGGTTGATGCCCCAGCGGCTGCCCATTTCACCGAAGTGGAGCACGAAGCGCTGGATCAGGGGCGAGAGATGCATGCTTGTTTGTTTTGAATTTTTAGGAAGTTGTGAAAGTTTAGTACGAAAGGGCGGGTTGTGCCTGGGATGGGGGTGCGACAACGGGTCGCTGTTGTCACGTCCCACAGTTAGTGGGTTTTGTGCCGAAATTAGTGGCCCACCGAGCCGGCGTGACCGGCAGACCGCGCTCCACCAGATTGCGGTCGAGCGCCGCGCGCGCCAACGAGGGCAGCGCCACCTTGCTCGCTTTGGTGGGCCGGGGCATCTGTACCGCAGTGCAACTTGCATTCGCTGCGCCGTTGCCCTAGAAATAATTAAATATTTCCAAAAATATCGGCTGTTGTCATAGCCGCGTGGCCCCACCGGGGCTGCGGCCGCAAGCATGGCCCCCATGCCACGACCACGGAATGCCGGAGACCCGCGACGGGCATCGCGATCGCATTCCGCAGGAGGGGGTGATCATGTCCATCACGCGCAGACAGTTCCTGAAGGCCACCGGCGGCGCGGCCGCCGGCATCGGCGTTTCGGGAAGCCTATCCAATCCGGCGCAGTCCGCGCCAGCACCCGCCGATCTGGGCCGGACGACCCTGCCATTCAGCCCGAGGGTGGTCGCGCACCTCGGCCAGCTGCGGGTCAATACCCCGGTCAGTTTCCTCTACCCGGACGCGTCGTCGCCCTGTGCCGTCATCAAGATGGGGATGCCGGTGCCCGGCGGGGTCGGCCCCGACCGCGACGTAGTGGCCTATAGCACGCTTTGTACGCATATGGGCTGTCCAGTTGCCTACGACGCCGGCGCGCGCACGTTCAAATGCCCCTGCCATTTCAGCATTTTCGATCCCGAGAAGAGCGGCCAGATGGTGTCGGGACAGGCAACCGAGAACCTGCCGATGGTCCGGCTCCAGTACAACGCCAGCGATGGCACGGTGAAAGCCGTCGGTGTCGAGGGGCTGATTTACGGGCGCCAAGCCAACCTGCTGTGAAGGGGGCGTATTGCCATGGCAACCAACAAGGACCGGGTGGCGCTGCCGCCCGTGAATGCGCAGCGGACCAACCTGACCTGCCATTTCTGCATCGTCGGCTGCGGCTATCACGTCTACAAATGGCCGGAGAATAGCGAGGGAGGCCGAGCGCCGGGCCAGAACGCGCTGGGGCTGGACTTTCGCAAGCAACTGCCTGCGCTGTCGGTGGTGATGACGCCGAACATGCAGAACACCATCACCGACCGGGACGGCCAGCGCCACAACATCCTCATCGTGCCCGACAAGCAATGCAGCGTGAACCAGGGCTTGTCGTCGACACGAGGCGGCCAGTTGGCCAAGGTGATGTACAACCCGGACGGCGTGGCCAGGGCCCGCTTGCGCAGCCCGCGCGTCTATATGGCCGACCAGTGGGTCGATACCAGTTGGGATGACGCACTGGCCCTCTACGCCGGCGTGACCAAGCGGATCCTGGATCGCGACGGGCCCGCCGCGCTGGCGTTCGATTGCTTTGATCACGGTGGTGCGGGCGGTGGCTTCGAGAACACCTGGGGCACTGGCAAGCTGATGTTCACGGCGCTCAAGACGCCTCTCGTCCGGATTCACAATCGGCCGGCCTACAACTCCGAATGCCATGCCACCCGCGAAATGGGCATCGGCGAGCTCAACAACAGCTATGAGGATGCCGAACTCGCCGATGTGATCATGGCGATCGGCTGCAACTCCTACGAGACCCAGACCAACTACTTCCTGGCGCACTGGCTGCCGAATCTGCAGGGCCAAACCATGGACAAGCGCAAGGCGCGCTTCCCCGGCGAAAGCGTCGCCGCGGCCAAGGTGATCTTCGTGGACCCGCGCCGCACCACGACGATCGCGGTGGCGGAGCAGGCGGCCGGCAAGGACAACGTGCTGCACCTCGATATCGAGCCCGGCACCGACATTGCGTTGTTCGATGGGTTGCTGACCTATGTGGTGGACCAGGGTTGGCACGACAAGGAATTTATCGCGGGCTATACCAAGGGGTTCGACGCGGCGCTGCGCGCGAACCGGCTGTCGCTGGAGGACACCAATCGCATTACCGGCGTCCCGGTCGACAAGCTCAAGCGCGCGGCGGAGTGGGCCTACAAGCCAAAGGCGTCCGGCCACCGGCCGCATACGATGCATGCCTATGAAAAGGGCATCATCTGGGGTAACGACAACTACCTCATCCAGTCCGCACTGGTGGACCTGGTCCTGGCCACGCACAACGTTGGCCGGCGCGGCACGGGCGTGGTGCGCATGGGCGGGCACCAGGAGGGTTATGCAAGGCCACCTTATCCTGGCAGCACGAAGATTTACGTGGACCAGGAGATCATCCACGGCAAGGGGCTGATGTACACGGCGTGGGGCGCCAATCCATTCCAGACCACACTCAATGCGCAGGAGCACCGCGCCGTGATCCTGCGACGCACCGCGGTCGTGCGAGAGGCGATGGCACGCCAGCGCGGGGCCACCGTGCCGCAGATGGCGGATGCAATCTACGACGCCGTGAAGAGCAAGGGCGGGCTGTTTCTGACCAACATCAATTTGTATCCCACCAGCCTGGCTGACGCCGCGCACCTGATGCTGCCGGCCGCCCATCCGGGCGAGATGCACCTGACTTCGATGAACGGCGAGCGCCGGATGCGCTTGTCGGACCGGTTCATGGATCCACCGGGCACTGCGCGCCCGGACTGCTTGATCGCCGCCGATATCGCCAATACGCTCAAGCGGCTGTACGAGGCAGAGGGCAAGGGCGAGATGGCCGCGCGCTTTGGCGGCTTCGACTGGCGGACCGAAGAGGATGCTTTCAATGACGGCTTCCGCCAGGCGGGCCAGCCCGGCGCCGTCCCGATCGACAGCCAGGGCGGCAAGACCGGCAATCTGGTCACATACGAGCGGCTGCGTGCAATGGGCAACAATGGCGTGCAACTGCCCACGAAGGAATACCGCAACGGCCAGTTGATCGGGACCGAAATGCTCTACATGGACGGCAAGTTCGATACGGCCGACGGCAAGGCCGAGTTCAAGCCGGCGACCTGGCCCGGGCTGCCGAAGCCTGTCGCCGAGCAGAAGGCCAAGTATCACTTCTGGATCAACAACGGCCGGGTCAACGAGGTGTGGCAGACGATGTACCACGACCAGTTCAACGAATTCGTGCGCGCGCGGGTGCCCATGGCCTATCTCGAGATCCATCCAGAGGACGCTCGGGCGCTGGGCGTGACCTCTGGCGACGTGGTCGAGGTCTATAACGACTACGGCTCCACCTATGCCCTCGCTTACCTGGAGCCGGACATCAAACGCAACCAGACGTTCATGCAGTTTGGTCATTTCAACGGAGTCATGGGGAACGTGACCACGTCGTGGACCGATCGCAATGTTGTGCCGTATTACAAGGGCACCTGGGCGGACCTGCGCCGCGTTGGCAGCATGCAAGACTTCAAGGAGACGGTAAGCTTCAAGCGGCGACGCTTCGACCGCGCCTAGCGCGAACCCGGCCGGCGGCGCACCAACTCATGCCGGCTGGCCGGCGCGCGCACCTTTCCGATCACGTCACGTTGGCATCGACCGCGCCTACTGTCGAGTTGGAAGACGCCTTGCCCCGCGCTTGGCGCGCTTGCTTTTGATCCATTCTTCCAATATTATGGAATTATGGAAGAAAACGATGTGGTCCGCTCCCTCGCCGCGCTGGCCCATGGCCTGCGCCTTCAGGTTTTCCGCCTGCTGGTGGTGGCCGGGCCGTCTGGTTTGACGCCCGGTGCGATCACCGAGCAGGTCGGGGTGCCCGGTGCGACGTTGTCCTTCCACCTGAAGGAATTGATGAATGCCCGTCTGATCACGCAAGAGCGTGAAGGGCGGCATCTGATCTATCGCGCCGCGTTTGAGCACATGAACGACCTGCTTGGCTTCCTGACGGCCAACTGCTGCCAAGGGGAGGCCTGTTTCGAGAATACCGCCGGCACCGTTTGCGAGTGTTAAAGGGAAACTCCAATGAAGCGCTTTCACGTCCACCTCAACGTCCAGGACCTCGGCAAGAGCATTGCCTTCTACTCGAAGCTGTTCGCGGCCGAGCCGACGCGGATCGAGAGCGACTACGCAAAATGGATGCTAGAGGATCCGCGAGTGAACTTCGCCATCTCCACCCGTGGTGGTGAGCCTGGCGTGGATCACCTGGGGTTCCAGACCGACAACGCGCAAGAGCTGGTGGCGCTGAAAGACCGCGCGGAAGCTGCCGATATGGCGCTGCTTGATGAAGGGGAGACGACCTGCTGCTACGCACGCAGCGAGAAACACTGGGTCACGGATCCCCAAGGCATCGCGTGGGAGCATTTCCACACGCTCGGGAACGTACCGGTGTTCGGTGAAAGCCGGCCTGCGGAAGCTTCTACTGCAGACTCGGCATGTTGCGCGCCGCGCGCCCCACAGGGCAAGCCGATTGGCATCGCCGTGAAATCCAACTCGTCGTGCTGCTGAAGGCCATCATGAGCGAAAAGACCTGTAACGTGCTGTTCATCTGCACCGGGAATTCGGCGAGGTCCATTCTCTCCGAAGGGCTGATGAACCATCTGGGCAAGGGGCGCTTCCAGGCTTACTCGGCTGGCAGCCACCCGACGGGTATTGTGAATCCCCTTGCACTGGCGACCCTGCGGCGCTACGGGCTGCCGACGGAAGCCTTCCGCAGCAAGAGCTGGGACGAGTTCTCCCAGGATGGCGCACCGCAACTCGATTTTGTCTTCACGGTCTGCGACAAGGCCGCCGGAGAAATGTGCCCGGTATGGCCCGGGCAGCCGATGACGGCCCACTGGGGCGTGCCAGACCCGGCCGCATGCGATGGGACTGAGGCGCAGAGGCAGCAGGCGATCAACGATGCCGCCATCACGCTGAAACGACGCATCGAACTGTTCCTGTCCCTACCTATCCTTAAGCTCGATGCCGTTGCCCTTCAGAAGGCAGTGCGCGATATCGGGCAAAGCTGACCATTGCTAGCAGTGCTTATGACAACCAACGTTCTAATCCTCTGCACCCACAACTCAGCGCGAAGCGTACTGAGCGAAGGCATGCTCAACCATTGGGCAAAGAAGCTGGGCAAGAATGTCCGTGCCTATAGTGCGGGGAGTGCGCCAAGTGGCCGCCTGAATCCGTTCGCCCTCGAAGCGCTGACCAATGCCGGTGTTGACGTCAGCGGCTATCGCAGCAAGAGCTGGGACGAGTTTGTCGGCGAAGGCGCGCCTGAGATGCACATTGTGATCACCGTGTGCGACAGCGCGGCCGCAGAGGAATGCCCATACTGGCCGGGCAGTCCGGTGAAGGTGCATTGGGGGTACGTCGACCCGTCGAACGCGCCCGGTGGGGATGACGGTAAGCGTCAGGCCTTCGAGCTGACACGCCAGGCCATCAGTTATCGCATGTTGCAATTGCTGCAGTTGCCGCTTGAGAATCTGAGCAAGGCCGATCTGCAGCAAGTCTTGACCGCCATTTCGAAGAGCTAAGCATCATGGCAGACCTGCCTCGCAAACTTGGGGCGGAAGCCCTTGGCACGGCGCTACTGCTGGCCGTTGTCATTGGTTCGGGAATCATGGCCGAGCGCCTGGCCGGTGGCAATGTCGCCATTGCCTTGCTGGCCAACACACTCGCCACCGTGGGCGGCCTCTATGTGTTGATCGAGGTATTCGGTCCGATCAGTGGAGCGCACTTCAACCCGGCCGTCAGCGCGGTCATGGCGGTCCGGGGCGAACTGCCCATGCCGGCCCTGCTGCCATACATCGTGGCCCAACTGCTCGGCGCCGTGCTCGGCGCGTGGCTGGCCCACGCGATGTTCGACATGAGCATTCTGCAGTTTTCCACCAAGGTGCGAACCGGCCCCGGCCAGTGGATCGCGGAAGCAGTGGCGACGGCCGGCCTGCTTCTGGTCATCCTGCGGGCGCCGAATGGGCGCGCACCCGCCATGGTGGCGAGCTACATCGGCGCCGCGTACTGGTTCACCGCTTCCACTTCCTTCGCCAATCCGGCCGCCGCCTTCGGTCGGATGTTCAGTGATACGTTTGCCGGCATCTCGCCTGCGAGCGCGCCTGGATTCATGGTCGCCGAGTTGGTTGGCGCTGCCGTCGGACTGGCGCTGCACAGCGCGTTCGAGCCTCGCACGAAGAGCGCCGGTCATCCGAACGTGATCGAGTCCTCAGGTCAACAGGACCGAGCTCCAGGGGCGCGCGAGAACATCTAGGGTCTCGCCAGGAGCGCGGTGGCCGCTGCGTGGTTACGCAGCTCCAAATCCATTCCATCCGTAACGGCAGCGCCCAGCCACACCGGCTGGGCGCTGCCGTCTTTCATGGTGCGGTCTGCGCCTATGCAGTCCGGGCGGCGACGGCGCCTGCGCCTTGCCATTGGCAGGGGGGGCAACCACATTAGGGATTCTCATCGTCCGAGACGACGCGGGCCTAGTGCCCTGTGCGGGCTTCGAGGACTATGGCACTGAGAGCGCCGTCGCTCAAGTTGTCTTGGCGGCCGGCCTGGTTCGTTTTGCCGACTTGGGCTCGCATTCGAACGGCGTTACGTTGCAACCGTTAGGGTTGCCCTCGCAGCAGTGTTCGGTGAGGAAACCTATGAGCTCGTTGATCTGGTCATACTGGGCCTGGTAAATGACGAACCTGCCTTCCTGGTGGCTCCTTATCAGCCCGGCGTGGACGAGTTCCTTGAGATGAAACGAGAGGGTGGCCGGCGGCAGCCCCAACGCCTGGCCAATCCGTCCGGCGTTGACGCCTTCCAGGCCCGCTTGAACCAGCAGGCGGAAGATCGCCAGGCGAGATTGCTGCGCGAGCGCGGCTAGGGCTTTGACGGCGGAGGCACTTTGCATTGGTTGTTGCATTTGGGGAAGCGATTCCACGTATTCTCCGTCAGTTTTCAGACGGACGGTTGCTTCCTGGCATGGATGCATGGAAACAAATATGATCTATTGTGCACTCTGTAGTGCCGGGATTCCCGCATCACTATGAAGGCGCAAAGCGCTGTCGACTGGCGCGTCAGTTCACTCGAAGATCTCGACAAACGGCTTCTTGTCAATCACGGCCGCGCGGACCTTCTCGCGTAGCAGAGAGACGAGATCTCGCTCATTCATCAGCAGCATGTCGATCTCGCGCAGCGGGCGAGCCAAATAGTGAGAGCTCTTTAGGGTGGGGTTTTCATGCTTCTAGCTGCTGTCGCGGCTGTACGGTGTTGGCCGTTTTAGAACGTGTGAGATGTCACTTTTCTTTACTCGTAAAGAAAAGTAACCAAAAGAAAGCGATCCTTGCAGGAGGCTGGCTTGTCGGGGTTGCGCAGCCCAATGGTTTCGTCGTCAGGCCCCGGGTTTTAATTAACTCGTGCCGTTACCGGTTTAAATGGCCACGATCCTTTTAATGACGCTGGTTTCGTGGTGAGGCCCCCGGTAGCGGCATCCTTGCCCACTCGCCCATCTGCCGGTACCGGTGCGAAGCACCACGATATATCACGTCGTGATGGTTTCGTGGTGGGGTGGGGCGCGGTGGTGATACCATCGGATTTATTCCTCGGTGCCACCGCGCCCACGACGAAAACGGGATGCTTGCAACTTCGTGGCCGCCCGCGCCGCGAGCGACAGACGGCTTGAAATTCGTGGTGGTGGCTACCGGTGGGGGCCACCACGAAACCCTGGGCACTGGCAGCGTCGTGATGATCTAAACTGGTAACGGCACGAGGTCATTAAAACCCGGGGCCGTACGACGAAATCATTGGGGTCCCCAATGACGCCACGCCAGCCTCCTGCAAGGATCGCTTTCTTTTGGTTACTTTTCTTTACGAGCCCGCGAGTAAAGAAAAGTGACATCTCACACGTTCTAAAACGGCCAACACCGCCCAGCCGCGACAGCAGCTAGAAGCATCAAAACCCCGCCCTAAAGAGACACCCCCGCGTCAGCGGGCCACAAGCAATACACATCGCACACTTCCCCCAACCTACAATTCCTGCTCCAAGCTCAACAGACTTTGCGAACGAATCAGCGGAACGGGACACTGATATGTATTGACCGAGTCAAGTGCTGAGTTCCTTGTTCATAGTGATAGTCCAGTGTGTTTGGGCCAGGCCCGGCGGTTCTTCGACGGTTGATCATTCTGATATGCGCGGGTTGGCTACCGAATGACAAACGATTCGTCGAGGAGCTGCCTCGGTCTAGCGTCGAGGGTTGTGCTGTTTCCAGTTGCCTCCTAGTGTCCGCGAGGGTTCTCCACCGCTGCCGGACCTGGCCCAAACACACTGTGCTGTATCGGTTCGCTTAGGCCCTGCCGATCTCTGGCAAGGCGCGGGCGAGCGCCCGATGCATCTCCTTGAGCAATATTTGCGGTGGTCTTGCGCCGGAGATGCCCTGGACGCCGTTGAGCACAATGTTAGGCACGCCAAGGCCAGGGCGTGGTGGTAGCGCATCCGCTTCGCGCAGCGCCGGCAGCCAGTCCAGATCCATGCCTGCGGCGGCTTCCGACGCTTGCGCCATCGGGATGCCGCAGGCGATGGCCGCTCGGTGCAGCACGCGCGGATCGCCGAGATCTTCCCCGCGCAGGAAATAGCCTTCAAACAGCCTGTCGATGAGCGCCGATGCGGCTGCCCGTCCGCAGGTCTGAGCGGCAAAGCGGATCAGGCGGTGCGCAAGCACGGTGTTGGGCAGGGTTTCGATGCGGTCGAGCTCCAGCGCGATGCCGGCCTCGCGCGCCGCGGCGCATACCTGCGCCTGGCGCCTGGCCAGCGCTTCGGCGCTGCCCAGCCGCGCAAGATAGAAGTTGCGGTACGGGATACCGGCGGGCGGTATCGCCGGGAGCAGCGGACAGCTTCGCCATTCGATCGTGACGGCGACGTCGGCCCGCTCGTGGCCAAGCCGGGCGAGTGCCGCTTCAAGATGGCGTTTGCCGATCATGCACCATGGGCAGATCAAGTCAAAGTCAACCTGGACCAGCAGGGAATCCGGGTAGTTCATGGCAGTCTTCCCGAAGGGTTATGCTGCCGGCGACGGCCCGGCGCTGCCGCGAGCACTTGCGCGCGCTCCGCGGCGGTCATCTGATCCCAGCGGCCGATTTCGAGCAGTGTTCTGCTGCAGCCCTGGCAGTAACGGCCGGCCAGGTCCATGCGGCAGATATTGATGCATGGATCGCCAACGGGGTTGGGGTGATTCATCACTGGCTCCCGGTTCATCAACCTGAGGAATTGGGGTAGACGGCAGGCCAGCGCGAAGCCACCGCGCCGGCCCGGCGGCAAGGCTTCAGGCAGCCGCGCGCAGCGGCAGGTTCTTCTGCCCTGCCGTGCGGTTTTTCACCATGCCGTTGATGCGCGGTGGACGAAGTTGAAGAATTTGAATGGATTGGGACCATCGAATCCGCCCCCGATGCCGGTCAAGGTGAGGTTCAGCGGCGGTGCGCAAGCCGGCGATCAGCTCATTGAATTTGGACAGCCGCTTGGAGCCTTTGCCGTCCAGTTCCCGCACGTGCAGGTGCAACACCGTGGCGCCCGCGTTGTAGCAGTCAACGGCTTTCTGAACCTGTTCCTCCATGGTGACGGGAATGTCCTCGGGAAAGTCCTGGGGCATCCATTCCGGGCCATAAGGGGCAACGGTGATCACCACTTTGTCCATGTTCTCGGGATGCAGGGAATCGTCAAGGAATTGCATAAATCGCCTCCGGCTGGGCTGTGCTTGTCAAGGGAGCTGCCATGCCTGGAGTATCGGTGAACGCCGTGTTCCGATTTGACTATTCGGGACATTCGATTTACATTTTGGGACAGCCAGGGAAAACACGGTGTTCGACTAATGTCCTACTATCTGCGCAGCGCCAGCCTTACCAACTACGTTGAAGTGGCGCGCGCCGTCGACCTGGATCCATACCAGCACCTGCGGGCGGCAAAGATCAGCCGCTCGGTCTTGCTGGATCCCGATATCCGGATACCCGCGGCATCGGTTGGCCGGCTGCTGGACACGTCGGCGAGGGCAGCCAAGGTGGACGATTTCGGCCTGCGCATGGCTGAGTTGCGCGAATTCTCCAACCTGGGGCCGCTTGCCTTTGTGGTACGCGAGGAGCCGACGCTGCGCCGCGCGCTGGAGTCGATGGTCCGCTACATGGGTTTGCAGAACGAGGCGCTTTCCATGCGCATGGAGGAAGGCGACGGCGTGGTGATGATCCGGCTGCAGGTGCTAAGCGACCAGCCCGGTACGCTGCGCCAGGCCAGTGACCTGGCGGTCGGCGTGATGTTCCGCATGCTGCGCCTGTTCCTGGGGCAGTCGTGGCGCCCGCGCAGCATCTGTTTCACGCATGCCGCGCCCGCCAGCACGGCCACGTTCGCACGGGTGTTCGGCATGCCCACGGCATTCAACCAGGACTTTGATGGCATTGTCTGCCTCGCATCGGACCTGGAGGCGCCTTTGCCTTCGTATGACCCGGTGATGGCACAGCAGGTGAAGCGCTATCTCGGCACGCTGCTGGCGCAGTCGACGGCCGCCACGATGTCGGACAAGGTGCGCAAGCTCGTCTATGCGCTGCTGCCCACGGGGCTGTGCTCAGTCGAGCGTGTGGCCCAGCACCTGAGCGTCGACCGGCGGACCGTGCACCGCCGGCTCGAGCAGGAACATACGACTTACCTGGCAGTCCTCGCCGAGGCACGTGCCGACCTGGTGATCCGGTACATCGAGAACGGCGAGCGTCCGCTTTCCGAAGTGGCTGCGCTGCTCGGCTTTTCGTCGCTGAGCGCGTTCTCACGCTGGTTCAGTGGCCGCTTTGGGTGCAGTGTGTCGGCGTGGCGCGCGCAGGGGCGGCGCTCAGATGGCTAAAAAAGCCGCTGGCTAACCCGCAGCGCGGCGGCGGCCAAGGCGAGCGTCGGGCAGCCCGCTACGGTGCGGTCAGAACTTGTGGCGCACGCCTGCGGCAACGCCAACCATGCTGCGCTGGTCGCATCGCCGCGACCAGGCCCGCGCGATCGGTTCCCAAGCCGTAGTAGCGGGAAAGGAAGCTGGACATCCATGCCAGCAGCGCCCCCATGACGAGCAACTGCAGCGCGCTGCCCGCATAGGCGCAGAGAATGGAGGGCGCCGCAAGGAGTTCGTACAGCCTCTGGCGAGGTTTCAGGCACTTCGGCGATGCCCACACTGCCATAGGCCGCCTCGCCAATGCCTACGCACAGCCGTGCAATGAACATCTGTCCAAAGCGAATCAGCGTCATGTGCGTTAGCAGACGTTCGCGGCGAGAACTAGCATGCATTCTAAAGATCCCTTGGGAGGTTCCTCTCAACCTTCCTTCGCCTTGCCGCATCTCCTTCTGTGCGGCGAGGCGTTTTTCGTCCCCTGATTGCCGCGCGCAGGGTTACCTGGCACTCCCGGGGCGTGGGAGCGGTTTATATCCGAGGGCAGGAACCACGACGGAAATGGAGCCGATTGTCGTCCTTGGGCCGTGCTACGATTCTCTTGAACAACTGGAGAAGGCTATGGATCTCCAAGGCTTCACGTACTACAAAGATCACTGGTATGAGGCTAGCGCAACGTCGCCAACCGGTGGACCTTGGCAGGGCGAGGTGACGATCTGTGCAAAAGCGGCGGACGGAAGCTCGATCAAGATCTTCGAGCACGAACCTGTGCCTGGGCAGTACTTTTCCGAAGGCGAGGCGTGGCAGCATGCGCGCGACTATGCCGAGAAGCTGATAGACGAAGGCCGGGCGAACCCAGGCGCTCTCTGATTCGCGCGCCGTATCCCCATCCGGGTCAACCACGCAGCGTGCTGCGGTCCTCCGAAATCCGGCGAGGCACATATGGACTTCAAGTACAAAGGCCGGGATATCTCCATCCAGACGATAAGGGTCGCGGGTGATCGGTGGGACTGGTCCTATGTCATCCGTGGGCACGGACACAGGCAAAACACTCGGGAGCCTGCAGCCTCGGAAGATATTGCGATCGATGATGCATATCGAGCCGCGAAGCGAGAGATTGACCATATTGCCGTTGACAGTGACGATTAACATTTCTGAAATCCGCCACCCCCGCCCAAAAGCTCGTCTCCCAAACACTGGTGCCCGTCGCCGCATGCTAAAGAAAAACGCGCCCTGGCAAGGCGGCGGCGCGAGGTGCGAACGGGAAATGCAGAGTGACTGCATGCAGGCAGGCGATGGTGACGCGTTGGGTGTAAAAGTTGCAATCCGATGGTTCTGACCCCGAGGCGGCACGCTGACAAAAAAAGAAGGCGCGGTGGTGCCGCGCCTTTTGGTGCCGAGACTCATACACGGGGAGCGTACAGTCGGGAGAGGAAAAAATCCTCAGAGTCCAATCTATGTCAAAGTCCGACAGATAACAATCATTCCGAAATAACATCAGATTTAACAGATTTGTCACATTATCCGGCCGACCGGGATGATTGGCGGGTGTGGTTGCGCTTCGACTCGCTGACTTATCTCTGGTAATTTATCTCTCCCTATCTCGACAACTCCTTTGTTTTGAGCCAACCAATGCCCGCACGTTTAAGGCCGGCATACGGCATAGCTTTCCTCAAACAAAGCAGGGGTGTTCCAGGAATCGAATCTGCTGCATCTTGTGCGATGCAGTAGGAAACAGTCGCCCTGTTGCCGCTGCAAACGCCTTTCGAGAATTGGAGCGCCCTCATACGACAGACAGCGGCGCAGGCGACAGATCGAGCATGATGCGAAGCTCGACGTTGTCCGGGGCGCGTGGCTGCCACATGCGACCGATGACCACAAAGATGATTGGTTGTCCCGGGAACTGGATCAGGTCGCCGATCACCGGCGTTAGCGCGCCGGTGTGCGGTGTCAGGTCCAGGTCGATGTCTCTGGCTGCGGCCTGTGCAGCCGGGGTGAACTCAAGGGTGATCGTGAGTTTCATTCGGGCCCCTTCGTGGTTGAGAAGGTCGGATTCCTCGTTTGTGCTAGCTTGCCAGCAAGCCCAAGATCTTGCTGGCGGGCGCGCCGGACGCGCGTCGGGCCAGCAGATCATGCGCGGTGCCTCGACAAGGGTACGGCTTGCGCGGCTCGCTTTGTAGGAAATGCCTTCTCGTAACTTGTACTTTGAATATTAGGGGGATCCACGTGTTTCAGAGGCGTCTGACTGCGTCGTGAAGCCGGCGTCGGAGAGCGCAGGGAAGGCCGAACCCGACGGGCTGCACGGGAGGGCCGCGCAAAGGCACCGGGGGCGGCACTGTCGACCAGACTGGAGTCCCCGATGCCAAAGGCCGCTAATATCAACGCCCTGTTATCAACGCCCTGTTCGGACCTGGCATCTCGGCCGCCTGACAGGTTCTCCTTGAGCGGGCAATAAAAAGTTCCTCACGCGGACATGACTAATGCTAAAGTTCTGCATCGCGCCGCCGGAGACTCGCTTGGTAAAGCAGGCAGGCATCCAACGGCCGCGACGCAAAGTTGATATCGGGAGAGACCGCCTGGCCATGCTGCCAGGCAGCGCCGAAGGAGCAACCGCCCCGGAAACTCTCAGGCAAAAGGACCGATATCACGTTTGAACTCTGAAGAACCCCGGCGCTCGTCAGCCGGCGGTACCGAAGGAGCAAGCGATCCGCGCCACCCCAAAGTGGCGCATCGTGAATCTCTCAGGTCAAGGACAGAGGGGGCGTCTTTCGCGCATGTCGCGCAAGAGGCTCCCACTCGACGTCCTGGAACCAAAGAGATGAGAACAATTGCCGTTATCGGTGGTGGCATCACTGGCGTGACCACTGCCTACGCACTCGCCAAGCGCGGTTTCTCGGTCACCCTGCTCGAAAAACACCGCTATGCCGCCATGGAAACCTCGTTCGCCAATGGCGGCCAGCTTTCCGCCTCCAACGCCGAAGTCTGGACCCACTGGTCCACCATCCTCAAGGGCATCAAGTGGATGCTCAAGAGCGATGCGCCGCTGCTGGTCAACCCGCGCCCGAGCTGGCACAAGCTGTCCTGGTTCGCCGAGTTCATCGCCGCCATTCCCCAATACCGCAAGAACACCGTGGAAACGACGCGCCTGGCGATTGCCGCGCGCGACCACCTGTTCGCCTGGGCCGCGGCCGAGGGAATCGATTTCGACCTGAAGAAGGAGGGCATCCTCCACATCTATCGCGACAAGGCGGGCTTCGACCACGCTGGCAGGGTATCGAAGCTGCTGGCCGAGGGCGGCCTTGCGCGCCATGCCGTCACACCGGAAGAGATGCGCGCCATCGAGCCGACCCTGGCCGGCGAGTACTACGGAGGCTATTTCACCCAGAGCGATTCCACCGGCGACATCCACAAGTTCACCAGCGGCATGGCCGCGGCGATCGACCGCCTGGGCGTGCGATGCCTGTACAACCAGGATGTCCAGTCGGTCAGCACTGATGGCCGGCAGGTCGCCATCGTCAGCAGCGACGGCCAGCAGACCGAATCGCGCGTGTTCGACGGCGTGGTGGTCTGTGCCGGCACCGCCAGCCGGGCGCTGGCCGCCAGCCTTGGCGATCGCGTCAACATCTATCCGGTCAAGGGCTATTCGATCACGGTCAACCTGAACGACGCGCAAAGCCAGGCTGCCGCGCCCGTCGTCAGCCTGCTCGACGATGAGACCAAGCTGGTCACCAGCCGCCTGGGCGTCGACCGCTTCCGCGTGGCGGGCACGGCGGAGTTCAACGGCTACAACCGCGACATTCGCGCCGACCGCATCCGTCCACTGGTGGAGTGGGTCAACCAGTGCTTCCCCGGTGTCAGCACGCGTAGCGTGGTGCCTTGGGCCGGCCTGCGGCCGATGATGCCTACCATGCTGCCGCGCGTGGGCCGGGGCCGTGCGTCCTGCGTGTTCTACAACACCGGCCACGGCCATCTGGGGTGGACGCTGTCGGCGGTCACCGCCGACATGATCGGCGATGTCGTGCAGCAAGCCATGGGCGCCAAGCGCGTGCATGGCGTGCAGGATAGGGTGGCGCTGGTTAGTCCTTGACAGGCTGCCAGGGACTGGCAAGGGCCGGCAATCGGGCCTGAAGCCAGCCAACGCGTTACACGCCGAGCGCGGCCATATTCTCCACCCGCAACGTCTGCGGGACCGACAGCGAGATATCGGCCGCGCGCAGCCGCTTCAGGATCTCGAACAGCAGGTCGCTCTTGGTCGCGGTGGCGATCCGCGGGCTGCCTACGTAGCCCGTCACGCTAAGCGTGATCCCGTTCGGCGCCAGCTGGCTGAACGTGACGGATGGCGCGGGCTTGTCGAGAATCGCCTCATTCTCCCGATAGGAGTCGAGCAGCAGTTCGCGCACCTGTTCGGGATCGATGTTCAACGGGAAGGTGAGCAGCAGCGTCGCGACGCCTTGCGTGCTGTTGCTCATCGTCACGTTGCGCAGGTTCTGCGAGATCAGCTGCGAGTTAGGCACGATCACGGTGGAGCGGTCGCCCAGCAGGATCTCCGTCGCGCGCACGTTGATGCGCTTGATGTCGCCTTCCACGCCGCCGATGCTCACCATGTCGCCGACCTTCACCGGGCGCTCGGTCAGCAGGATGAGGCCCGACACGAAGTTCTTGACGATCTCCTGCAGGCCGAAGCCAATGCCGACGGACAGCGCGCTGACGATCCAGGCCAGGTTTTCCCATCTGACGCCCAGCAGCGATAGCGTCAGCAACACGATCAGCACGTAGCCGATGTTGCTGAACAGCGTGACGAGCGAGGCGCGCAGGCCTGCTTCCATGCAGACTTTCGGCAGGAGTTCCGCATCCAGCCAGCGCCGCACCGAGCGCAGCAGGTAGATGCCGACCGACAACGCGATGACAGCGTTCAGGATGCGGTCGGGCATGATGTTGAGGCTGCGCAGCCGCTCCCCGCCGAGCATCGTCAGCAGGCTGTTGAGCAGGTCGCTCGGCGTGGTGCCGAAGCCGCCGGTCAGCAGCGCAATGACCGCCACCAGGAGCAGCAGGCTGGTGCCGATCCCCGACAGCACCGTCGACGCTTGCTCGAGATGGCTGTCCCCGAGGCCGAACAATTGCTTGATGACCTTGCCGCTCGGATGGTGCGCGCTGAACACGCTTTCGCAGACGTCGCGGGTCAGTTGCGTCAACAGGTACAAGCTGCACAGGACGATGTCGATCCACACGAGCTCATAGGTCAGGAAGCGCGCGAACGTGATATAGCCGATCAGCAGCGCCAGCAATGAGGCGACGACCGTCACCGTCACGCCAGCGTGAATCAGGCCGGCGAAGGTGGAGCGCGCTTCAGGCCGCTCGCCCGCCGCGGCTAGCATCGTGCGCACGCGGTTGGCGCGCAGCAGCGCTGCGCCGATTGTCAGCACCACCACAAGCGACACCAGGCCGCGGCCTAGCAAGGTCACCTGCAGGCTCGTATCCGCGGTCCGGTTGAGTTGCTCGAGCGTGCCGGCAATCAGTAGCAGGCCCGCGAGGGCGGTCGGGAAAGGACGCATCGCCAGCGCGACCTTGTCGGCGAGCGCCGGCAGGCGCCATGAGGGATGGCGCGTGCACAGCAATGCCCGTCCCAGGCCCGCGATCAGCGCGCTCGTCAATGCTAGCTTGCCGAGCTCGCTGATCAGGTCTTGCACCTGCCCCGGCAGCTCGTAGTGCGGGGCGAACGCGATACACACGAGCTGTACCGCGATGGCGGTCGCAGCAACCGTCGCGAGCACAGTCGCCAGCGCGAGCGCGCTGCGCCGCAGCCGGCTTTCGGGCAAGCGTGTCAGGCAGAACCACGCCAGTGCCCGCTCGATCAACCGTCGGCCGATGGTCCAGACGCCGATCGCAAGTAGCAGGAGTAGCGCGGTAATCGCTTGCCGCCCGGGCTGCCAGGCCAGGTCCCACAACGGCGTGACTTGTCCCTTGAAAGCGCTCAGCCGCTGCTGGTCCTCCGGGCTTGGCGCGAACAACGGTTCCCAGAATTGCTTGCTAAGGATGCCGGCCGACTGCAGCGCGAGCTGGTTCTTCAAGCGGCTGCGCTGCAGCTTGGCGATCTGCTCGGTCAGGTTGGTGACATTGCCCTTGACCTCGGCGGCCTGCTTGAGTCCGCTGTCCAGTTGGGCCTTGCGCGCATTCAGGTCTGCCCGCTGCTGTGCGACTGCAGCCGCCTCCGGCGTGGTGCCCGCGGCGGGTGGCGGCCCGAGCACGTCGAGTTGTGCCTGCAACTGCGCGCGCTGGGGCGTGAGCGCTGCGGTCAGCTTGTCGACGTCGCTTGCCAGCTGGTGGATGGCGTCATCCAGCCCTTCGAGCTGCGTGCCGCTGGTGGGCGACGACGCCAGTTGCTTGATGCGGTCCTGTTCGGTCTGGAGCCGTTTCAGCTCGGCCACGGCATCCGCGTGCGACAGCGGCTTGGTGGCGGGCGCGTCCGCATTCGAGGTGGTGTCGGCGGCTGTGGCTGCCGTTGCCGTTGCTGCATTCGGGAGCGCTGTGGGGATCAGCTGCAATAGCGCAACCAGCACAAGGCTCAGCGCGAGCTTGGGGAGTTTGCTCATAGGACAAGAACTTTGCTGATCGGCTAGCCGGGCAGGCAATCGAACAGGTTCGCGTGGATTGCCATGCTTCGCCAGACGGCGGGTGACCGGGGTCGACGATCAGGGTGTTGGACGGCCGCGCTGGCGATCAAGATGGGAATCGATCGGAGCGCCCGGGGCGATGCCGCGTGACTGGCAAGCCGCTTGATGGCAAGCCGCTTGAAGCGGAAGGTTTGCCTGAAAGAAGTCGAATTATACAGAAGGCATGGCGTGCCGTTGCGCAGTGCACGATACGCAACTCGGGCGCCAGGTGGCGTGCGGATAATCCTGCACTAGAATTTCTACCAGTGGCCCGCATCGGCCCAACCAGAACACGAACCACCACGAACCAACACGAGGCAAGCCAATGGACTTCAGTCTGACTTCCGTTCAACGGGATTTGCAGGAGCGTACCCGCCAGTTCATTGCTGACCAGGTCATGCCGATGGAGCGCGATCCCCGGCAAACGCCGCATGGCCCAACCGAGGACCTGCGGGCGGACCTGGTGGCAAAGGCAAGGGCAGCGGGCTTGCTGACACCCCACGCCAGCACGGAGGCCGGAGGCCTCGGGCTTTCGCACCGGGACAAGGCCATTGTCTTTGAAGAGGCGGGCTACTCGCCGCTGGGGCCGGTCGCGATGAACATCCATGCGCCGGACGAAGGCAACATCCACCTGATGGAACTGGTCGCCACGCCGGAGCAGAAGGCGCGCTGGCTGCAGCCCCTGATCGACGGGCACACGCGCTCGTGCTTTTGCATGACCGAGCCGGCGCCAGGCGCGGGAGCCGATCCGTCGATGCTGCAAACCACGGCGGTGCGCGATGGCGATCATTTCGTGATCACTGGCCGGAAGTGGTTTATCACGGGCGCCACCGGCGCCACCTTCGCCATCATCATGGCGCGGATGGAAGACGGCTCGGCCACCATGTTCCTCGCTGACATGAACCAGGCCGGTGTCGAGATCGAGCGGCAGATGGATGCGCTCGATACGTGCTTCACGGGCGGGCATGCCGTGGTGCGCTTCGATGGCCTGCGAGTCCCGGCGAGCGACGTGCTCGGCAAGCTCGGCGAAGGATTCCGCTACGCGCAACTGCGCCTGGCCCCGGCGCGGCTGACGCACTGCATGCGCTGGCTCGGGGCGGCCCGGCGCGCGCACGACATCGCGGTCAACTATGCGCGGCAACGCCGCGCGTTTGGCCGGACCTTGGTGGAGCATGAGGGCGTGGGGTTCATGCTGGCCGACAACGAGATGGACATGCACACCGCGCGCCTGACCATCTGGCACTGCGCCTGGGTGCTGGACCAGGGCGAGAAGGGGCGCGATGAGTCCAGCCTGGCCAAGGTGTACTGCTCGGAGGCCTTGTGGCGGGTGGTGGATCGTTCCGTGCAGGTGCTTGGCGGCAGCGGGGTGACGGATGAAACCATCGTCGCGCGCATCTTCCGCGACATGCGCGCCTTCCGGATCTACGATGGTCCCTCGGAGGTGCATCGCTGGAGCATGGCCAAGCGGATTGCGCGGGGCTGAATCCCTCTCAGCGTGCAGGATCAAACAGTGATTTAAACAGTGATGCATTTCACCGCAGGAGGTTCGCTCGCCATGGACAATGCCTTCCACCATTTTTCCGAGCTGTTTGCGCAACTGGGCCTGCCTGCCGACGAAAAGGGCATCCGTGAATTCCTGGCCGCGCATTCTCCCCTGGCCCCCGACGTCGTGCTTGCCGACGCCCCTTTCTGGACGCCCGCGCAGGCCACGTTGCTGCGGGAGGAAATCCTGGAAGATGCTGACTGGGCGGAGGTCGTTGACCAGCTGAATGCCGCGCTGCGGGTGCCCGGATAAAGCCTCGGTGAAATTCGAGCCTGCTCCGTTCCAAATAGTGTACTTCTGCTCCTGTTCTGCATTGCTGCGGTGCGGCAACATCCCCTGGACGCGCGTCATTGTCGACGCCAGGGGAAATCGCCGCAGCCATGAAGTACCAGTTATTTGTATTGGCCGGATGTCCGGCCTGCACCGCGCTTGAACTGTGCATGCGAGACGCCGGTCTCGCCTATGACCGTATCGTGCTGGCGTCGCCGCGCCACGCCGCCGATGTGCTGGTTTTGCTTTCCGAATCCGATCCGCGTTGTCCGGTTTTAAGTCATGGTGAGCAGAGCGCCAGCGGCCTCGCGGCTTGCCTTGCGCTTCTGAGCGAAGGCCATCCCGACCGCGCCTCGCTTGCACCGCTGGCATTCACTGGCGCAGGCAAGGAACTGGTGGATGGCATGCTTAGCGGGCGTGTGCTGATGGCCAGGAACGAGCGGGCGTTCTCGCTCGCGCTCGGTGCATTGCGTGCTGGCATCCAGGTATGGACCACCGCGATGCCGGCGGCGCTGCGCCGCACCGGACTATTCGTGCCTTACCTGGACCTGAGAATCGCGGATGGCCTGTCTGGGGGGAAGTTCAGGCTTGCTGGTGCGCTTGGCGTCGACGAAAGCGCGCTGGCCTCACTCGCCCATCGCGTGCCAGCCGGATTTGAAGACGCCTATCTGGACCGCCTTAGAAGAGGCCGGAGCTGGGTCTATTGGGAGGGGGGCGCCAGCATGCTCGGCGACCGGACTACGCGGTTTCAAAATGCCCGTCACTGGCCCGCGGCCAGGAGCGCGGCGGCCGCCGGCGGTCTGCTTATCTAGCTTTCCGGGGTCGCCAGGCTTCAGTGAGTGTGGATTCACCGCTGGGTTGCTCCCCTCTCCCACGAAGCCCACGAAGCCCACGAAGCCCACGAAGCGGGAGGGGATCAAACCACGGATCCGCATAACGCGAGATCCGGCCGCGCTGTGGTCCTAGTCGCGCAAACGCGCGCGTTCCGGCGACATATCCATCGGCATCATGTTGACGTTGGCGTTATGCATGACCCATAGCGAGCCTGCCACGATGATGGCGATCAGCAGCCCGGTGCAGACGAAAATCGCGGTGTTCATGCGCTGGTCCGCAGACGTGCCGATATGCAGGAAGAACACCAGCTGCACCACCAGCTGCGCAACGCACAGCAGCACGATGGCCGCAAGGCCCATGCCCTTCGGCACGAACCCTCCCATCACCGCGCCGAAAGACGCGAGGGTGAGCGCCAGCGACAGCGCAAAGCCGATCACATAGCCTTTCATGCTGCCATGCGCGGCGTGCGCAGCGGATCCTGTGGGGAGGTGGGCGGTCTTCATACAAACTCTCGCAGATAGACAAAGGTGAACACGCAGATCCAGATCAGGTCCAGGAAGTGCCAGAACAGGCTCAGGCAGGCCAGGCGGCGCCGGGTCACGCCATCCAGCCCGAAGCGCTTGACCTGGTGCATCATGACCAGGATCCACAGCAGGCCGCAACTCACATGCAGGCCGTGGGTGCCCACCAGGGAGAAGTAGGCAGACAGGAACGCGCTGACGCCCGGCCCCGCGCCGGCATGCAGCAGCTCGGCGAACTCATACAGCTCCATGGCGATGAAGGCCGCGCCGAGCAAGAACGTGACGCCCAGCCACTGGATGACCTGGCGCTCCCGCCCGGGCTGCATGTTCAGCATGGCCACGCCGAAGGTGAAGCTGCTGACCAGCAGCAGCATGGTTTCGCCGAGCACGAATGGCAGCTCGAACAGGTCGCGGCCGCCCGGGCCGCCTGCCGTATTGCCGGCGAGCACCCCGAAGGTAGCGAACAGCACGGCGAAGATCAGGCAGTCGCTCATCAGGTAGATCCAGAACCCCAGCGTGGTCTTGGAGCCGTCGTCGTGCGCCACGTGCTCGTGCGTGTTGTGAATGACTGTGTAGCTCATGGGTCAAGCCGCCTTGCGTAGCTGCGCATAGCGCGCGTTTTCGATGCGTTCGACTTCAGCCGCCGGGACGTAGTAGTCCACGTCGCGGTTGTAGGTCCGTGCGATGAAGGTGCCGATCACGCCCAGCAGGCCCAGGGCCGCCACCGCCCACATGTGCCAGACCAGGGCGAAGCACAGCACCAGGCCGAACGCGGAGACGATCACCCCCGCGCTGGTGTTCCTTGGCATGTGGATGTCCTCGTAGTGGCTTGGCCGCACGTAGGCGCGCCCGGCCTCCTTGTCATCCCAGTGCTGCTCCAGCGAGGTGATGTGCGGCACATGGGCGAAGTTGTAGAAGGGCGCCGGCGAGGCCGTGGCCCACTCCAGGCTGCGGCCATCCCACGGGTCGCCAGTGAGGTCGGGGTTGTGCTTGCGGTCGCGCACGCTCACGGCCAGCTGGACGAGCAGGGCGACGATGCCCGCGCCGATGATCACGGCACCGCACAGCGCCACGATCAGGTAGGGCTGCCAGTCTGCGTGCGTGTAGTGGTTCATCCGGCGGGTCATGCCCTTGAAGCCGAGCACGTAGAGCGGCATGAAGGCCAGGTAAAAGCCCACCAGCCAGCACCAGAACGAGATCTTGCCCCAGCGCTCGTTCAGGGTGAAGCCGAACACCTTGGGGAACCAGAAGCTCATCGCGGCCAGGCAGCCGAAGATGACGCCGCCGATGATCACGTTGTGGAAGTGCGCGACCAGGAACAGGCTGTTGTGCAGCAAGAAGTCCGCGCCGGGCACGGCCAGCAGCACGCCGGTCATGCCGCCCACGGCAAAGGTCACCATGAAGCCGATCGTCCACAGCGTGGAGGAGTGGTAGCGGATGCGGCCGCGGTACATCGTGAACAGCCAGTTGAACAGCTTCACCCCGGTCGGGATCGAGATGATGGTCGTCATGATCCCGAAGAAGGCATTGACGTTCGCGCCCGAGCCCATCGTGAAGAAGTGATGCAGCCAGACGAAGAACGACAGGATGCCGATGGACGAGGTGGCGTACACCATCGACTTGTAGCCGAAAAGCGGCTTGCCGGAGAACGTGGAGATGATCTCGGAGAAGGCCCCGAAGCACGGCAGGATCAGGATGTAGACCTCGGGGTGGCCCCAGACCCAGATCAGGTTGACGTACATCATGGCGTTGCCGCCAAGCTCATTGGTAAAGAAATGCATGCCCAGATAGCGGTCGGCGGTGAGCAGCGCGAGCGTGGCGGTCAGCACCGGGAACACGGCAACGATCAGGATGTTGGTGATCAGCGCGGTCCAGGTGAACACCGGCATCTTCATCAGCGTCAGGCCCGGGGCACGCATGCGCAGGATGGTGACGATGAAGTTGATCCCGGTGAGCGTGGTCCCCAAGCCCGATATCTGTAGTGACCATATGTAGTAGTCCACCCCCACCGTCGGGCTGTATCCCAGCTCGGACAGCGGTGGATAGGCCACCCATCCCGTGGCGGCAAAGTCGCCGACGAACATCGACATCATCACCAGCACCGCGCCCGCTGCCGCCAGCCAGAAGCTGAGTGAGTTGACGAACGGATAGGCTACGTCGCGCGCGCCGATCTGCAGTGGCACGATGACGTTCATCAAGCCGAGGATGAACGGCGTCGCCACGAAGAAGATCATGATCACGCCGTGGGCGGTGAAGATCTGGTCGTAGTGGTGCGGGGGCAGGTAGCCGGCCGCATCGCCGACAGCGATCGCCTGCTGCACGCGCATCATGATGGCGTCGGCAAAGCCGCGCAGCAGCATGACCAGCGCCATGATGATGTACATCACGCCGATGCGCTTGTGGTCGACCGAGCAGATCCACTCGGTCCACAGGTACTTCCATTTGCCGAAGTAGGTCACGGCGCCGAGCAGCGCGATGCCGCCCAGAATGACGGCGACCAGCGTACCCATGATGATGGGCTCATGGTACGGAATCGCCTCGAGGTTTAATTTGCCGAACATGGATCAGTGCTCCGTGGCCGCGGCGCGGTGGCGTTGCGTGTGTTGCATGCAGTGCATGTATTGCATGTATTGCGGATTCATTGGCTTCATCAGTTGGCAGCCAGTGGGGGGCTTTGGGCTGTGCAAACGTCGCCACGCACATCGCCACGCATATTGGCGCGCATATCGCTATGCATGTACTTGTTGACGATGTTCTGGAACAGGCCGGGCGCAACGCCCGCGTAGACCGTCGCCGGCTCCTTGGTGCTCGGCAGCTCCAGCGTCTTGTAGGCCTTCTCGTCCAGCGTCAGTAGCGACCGCCTGGCCTGCCGTACCCACGCGTCGAATGCCTCGCGCGAGGTGGCCACG
Organism: Cupriavidus sp. CuC1; assembly: GCF_044627735.1. Lineage (NCBI taxonomy): Bacteria > Pseudomonadati > Pseudomonadota > Betaproteobacteria > Burkholderiales > Burkholderiaceae > Cupriavidus > Cupriavidus sp. CuC1. The sequence goes on from NZ_JBIUHC010000047.1 coordinate 49,579, forward strand.
GTGTCGAAATGCATGTCGGAGAAGCCGGGGCCGCTATAGGCCGCGGACAGCCCGGCATAAGTGCCCGGCGTGTCGGCGATCAGGTGCAGCTTGGTCTCCATGCCGGCCATGGCATAGACCATGCTGCCGAGCTGCGGGATGAACAGGGAGTTCATCATCGATTCCGCGGTGATGCTGAAATTGATCGGCGTATCGACGGGTATAGGCAGCCGGTTGACCGAGGCGATGCCGTAGTCCGGGTAGATGAACAGCCATTTCCAGTTCAGCGCCACGGCTTCGACGCGGATCGGCTTGACCTTCGACTCAAGCGGTTTGTAGGGATCCAGCGAATGGGTGGTGTTCCAGATCAGCACCGCCAGGCCGGCCACGATCACGCACGGGATGGTCCAGATGACCACCTCGATGCGGGTGGAGTGCGCCCACTTGGGCGCATACGTTGCCTTGGTGTTGGAGGCGCGATAGCGCCAGCCGAAGTACAGCGTCAGGAAAATGACCGGCACCACGACCAGCAGCATGATGAACAGCGAGACCAGGATCAGCGTCTTTTCCTGGTGCCCGATGTCGCCCTTCGGGGATAGCAGCTCCAGCTGGCAGCCACTGAGAAGGAGCATCGCTGCCCCACCGAGGAACAGCCCCGCATGGCGGAGCCCTCCCTTGCACGCATTCAGCCAGTCGCTGGATTCTCGCCGGACAGCAGCGCTTGCGCCGGCAATTGAGTTACGCATAAGACACACCTCAGTTATGCATCACATAACCGGCGCACGCGTCGAGACTGCCTGCCACGGCACGCTGGAAACCATCGCGAGAGAGGGGATTCCGCCGGACTGGCGGGAAACGCATGCAAAGCGTTAAATGTATGGATTTGTGTGATGCTGCGGCGCATGATAATGTAAGACAAAGCCCATACATCAAGCAAAATGCATCAGAATAAATCCATACAAGATGAGGGCGACGGACCCGACTGGGCCGCCGCCTTCGTGCGCGGCGAGGGCGCGCGCTACCAGCAGATCGTTGGCTTCATCGAGCGCGCGGTGGGAGAAGGGCGCCTGAACCCGGGCGACCGCCTGCCGCCGCAGCGCGAGCTGGCCAGGCAGCTCGGGGTGGATCTCACCACGGTGACGCGGGCGTTCACCGAGGCCAAGCGGCGCAACCTGATCGAGGCACGCGGGGCGCTGGGCACGTTCGTCGCCCCGCCAAAGGTCGAACTGGCGCAGATGGTCGACCTGAGCATGAACGTGCCGCCGCCTCCCGCTGGGGTGGACTTCCATGACCTGCTGCAGCGAGGGTTGTCACAGGTGCTGCTGCGCTCCGATGCGCACCTGCTCATGACCTACCAGCTTGGTGGCGGCAGCAGGGCGGACCGGGCCGCCGGCGCCATGTGGCTGAAACCGGTGCTGGAGTCGGTCAGCCCGCAGCAGTTGATTGCCTGCCCCGGTGCCCAGGCCGCGCTGGCGGCGCTGATCCTCACGCTCACGCAGCCAGGCGAGGCGATCCTTGCGGAGCCGCTGATCTATCCCGGTTTGCGCGCGGCGGCCGAACAGCTCGGGCGCCGCGTGGTGACGGTGGCCACCGATGACGAAGGGATGCGGCCCGATGCGCTGGAGCAAGCGTGCCGCGAGCATGGCGCCCGCGCGATCTACCTCAACCCGACCATCCAGAACCCGACCACGCGGACCATGCCCGCGCACCGGCGCCGCGATGTCGCGCTGGCCGCGCAGAAGTGTGGCGCCTGGATCATCGAGGACGATCCCTACTGGCTCCTCGGCATCAATATGCCGCCGCCCGTGGCCCACTTTGCGCCGGGCCAGGTCTACTACGTTGCCACGCTGTCGAAATGCCTGAGCCCGGGGCTGCGCACCGCCTACATCCGCCTGCCCGAAGCGCGCAGCCGGGCCGGCGTGCTGGCCGCGCTGCGCTCCTTCGCGCTGATGTCGACACCGCTGTCGACGGCCCTGGCCACTCAGTGGATTCACGAAGGCTCCGCCGCCCAGCTGCTGGCCGGGATCCGCACGGAAGCGTTTGCGCGGCGCGAGCTTGCGCGGCAGTTGCTCGCAAGCGTGGACCAGGCGCCGCCCAGCGGCATACACGTCTGGCATACGTTGCCGAGCTACTGGACTTCGCTGGCGCTGACGCAGGCCGCGCGCGCCGAGGATCTGCGCGTCACCGCTTCCGATGCGTTCTATTCCGGCCCCACGCCGCCTAATGCGATCCGCATCTCGTTGGGTGGGGTCGAAACGCGTGCCCATCTCGCCGCTGCGTTGAAAAAGCTCGCAGAGCTATTGGTGCGCAGGCCGCAGATGTCCGGGGAGATCGTGGTCTAGTGTCGGGCCGTCAGGAGGAAATCAGCAGCTTGCGCGGATCAGGCGTTCTTCAGCACATCGATGGCCAAAGCCAGCCTGGCCACCGCCGGCCGGATCTCGTCATCCCGTACGCCGCCGTAGCCCAGGACCAGGCCGTTCTGCGAGCGCTCGGGCGTGGCGAAATAGGACGACAGCGGGCGCGCCACGATGCCTTGCGCCAGGGCGCAACGCGATACCAGCTGGTCGTTGGCGTGCCGGAGAATGACGCTCAAATGCAGCCCGGTGTCCGTGCCGACGATTGCCACCTCGTCGCCGAGCTGACGCTGCAATTCATCAATCAGCAGCGCCTGGCGCTCGCCATAGATCTTGCGCATGCGCCGTACGTGCGCCGCGTAATGGCCATCGGAAATAAACTCCGCCAGCGCCGCCTGCACCGATAGTTGCCCGCCACGATGGAGCTCGGATTGCGCCACCGAGAAGGCGTCGACCAGCTCCGGCGGCACGATCAGGAAGGCGAGCCGCAAGCCGGGATAGAGCACCTTCGAGAAGCTGCCGACGTAAATGGTGTTGCGATGCGGGTCCAGTCCTTGCAGCGACGGCAAAGGCGCGCCCTGGTAGCGGAACTCGCTGTCGTAGTCGTCTTCGATGATCCACGCATTGTGGCGATGCGCCAGCTCCGTCAGCAGGCGGCGCCGCGCAAGGCTCATCACCACGCCGCTAGGGTATTGATGAGAGGGCGTGACGAACATCAGCCTTGGCGCGGTTTCCGGCGCAATTGGTGGCTGGATCCCGTGCTCGTCCACGGGGATGGCCTCCATCTGCAGGCCCGCCGAGCGAAAGACACTACGCGCGCCCCAATAGCATGGGTCCTCGACCCAGACCAGTTCGCCGGGGTCCGCGAGCAGCCGGGCGCAAAGATCGATGGCCTGGTGGCTGCCCTGCGTCACGATGATCTGTTCCGGGGAACAATCCACGCCCCGGGCGAGCGACAGATACTCCGTCAACGCACGCTTGAGCGGCGGATAGCCATGCCGGCTGCCATAGCCCAGCTGCTCCTGGCTGGCGGTCTTCCAGACCTTGGTGATCAGGCGCTGCCACACGCCGCGCGGGAACTGGCTGACATCCGGAATGCCGGGCACGAACGCACCCACTTGCAGGTCAGATGCGCCAACGCTGGCAAGCAGCTCGCGCGCGCGCTGGGAGAGCCTGGATGCATTGCCAGGGAGCGGCGTGGGTTCGCTGGCCTGGCTCGGGTCCACCATGCGGGCGAGCAGGGCAGGATCAGGGGCGGTATCGCCAACATAGGTGCCACTGCCGCCATGTGTGTGCGTGTAGCCTTCGTCGGTGAGCCGTTCATAGGCATACAAAACCGTGTTGCGGGCAATGCTCAGTTCCCGGGCAAGTTCGCGCGTGGGTGGCAACCGTGTGCCCGGGGATAGCTGGCCGGCGAGGATGGCCTCGCGGATGTCGTCAAACAACTGCCTGTTCAGCGGAGCGCCGGATCTTTCGGGCTGGCTCCAGTGACTGCGCGCGAGAAGCCAATCGGTCAGCGGCGTCTCTCTCAATTCTTGGCTCCATCTGAAAATTTGTACCGGCACTATACAGTGGAGCCAACAGGCTTGTAGAGTAGATCCCATCATGTCGCGGCATTACCACATAACCATTTAAAACAAGTAACGAACCGCCGCCGTGAATCCAAAAAACAGGAAAGACCTGCGAAAGACCTGCAATTGAGCGGGCACTTAAATCATTGCCTGGACGGTTTAAAAGGTGATGGCGGATATCCCCATGTCGGTGCGTGGTTAATCGCTGATATGTTGTATTTCTTGAGGCATTCAATGAAGCGTTTTGCAGTAGCAGGTATCCAGATGCCGGTGTCGGCATTCGAAGAGAACATCACGCAGATGCATCGCTACCTGGCGCATGTCAGGCATCGCTTTCCCTGGGTCGACATGGTGCTGTTCTCCGAACTGGCGGCCTTCGGCCCGAGCCCGGCCAAGGCCGAGGAAATGCCGGGCGCGGCCGAGGCCCGCCTGTGCGAGATGGCCGCCAAGTACGGCTTGTGGCTGATACCGGGATCCCTGTTCGAGCGCCGTGATGGTGCAATCTACAACACCTCGCCGGTGATCGATCCGGCCGGGAACGTGGTCGCCCGTTTCCGCAAGCTGTTTCCCTTTCGGCCCTACGAGCAAGGCATTGCCGCGGGCAGCGAGTTCGTGGTGTTCGACGTGCCGCACGCGGGGCGCTTTGGTATCTCGATCTGCTATGACATGTGGTTCCCGGAGACCACCCGGACACTGGTGGCGATGGGCGCGGAAGTCATCCTGCACCCGACCATGACGGACACCATCGACCGCGATATCGAACTGTCGATCGTGCGGGCATCGGCCGCAACCAACCAGGTCTACTTCTTCGATATCAATGGGGTCGGCGATGGTGGCGTGGGCCGCTCCATCGTGGTGGATCCTGCTGGCTATGTGCTGCACGAAGCCGGCTCGGGCACCGCTGAGATCATTCCCGTCGAGATCGATTTCGAGAAGGTCCGGCGCGAGCGCGAGCGTGGCTTGCGTGGGCTTGGCCAGCCGCTGAAGAGTTTCCGCGACCGGGAGGTGGAGTTCCCGGTCTACCAGCGCAACAGCGGTGCCGATGCCTATCTCCATTCGCTCGGAAAGCTGGTGAAGCCGGGTGTCCTGGAAGACGCGCAGCCGGAAGTGACCGGGCCGGCGGGCGAGTAGCCGCAGGGGGAAAGCCCCGGCAGGCCGCCATGCCTTCCCGGCGTGGCGGGAAAAAAACCGTATTCAAATATCCGGGGGAAAGCGTGATCGCTGGCCCAATGGGTAGCGCTTGCCTTCTGGGTTGTTATTGATCCGGTTAATGGATATCGACGGGTAAATATAAAACCAGGAATAAAACGGTCGTTCGATTCAACGGATTCGCAGCTGCTGATCCGCGCGTTGAGATTATCTAGTTAGCAGAGGAATAACATGGCACGCAGCACGGCACGAAAAGCAAAGGCCGGGCAGAACATTTCCCTAAACCGTTACCGCAGCGTTTGGGAAATGCGCGCGGATGGCTGGATGAATCTGACTGATGACCTGGGCCGCCTGGTCAATCTCGCGCGGGAGTGCAAGGAATTCGTCGAGCGCCACGCCCGGGTAAAGGAGACGCTGGCCATGCTCGAGCCGATCGAGCGGTTCTGGGCGTTTCCCGGGCACCGCTTGTTCGAGGAGCTGACGGCGTGGTTCGAGGCTGGCGATCTGGGCCGGCTGAATATCGCCGTGCACCGTATCAACCGCATGCTGGCCAGCGATACCTACCGCCACAAGAAGCTGTCGCTGGATGCGGAATCCGAAGAGCCGTCGGAGATCGAGACGGAAGAGGAGATGCAGGCGCAAATAGCACGACCGTACTTCGAAGTCCTGATCGTCGACGACATGACGCGCGAGGACGAAGAGGCCCTGCGCCGGCGCGTCCAGCGCAAGCAGCGGGTGGATGACCCCTTCGTCTGGGACGTGGTGGTGGTGCCAAGCTTCGAGGACGCGCTGATCGCCACGCTCTTCAACTTCAACCTGCAGGCTTGCGTGATCCGGCATGGCTTTCCGTTCAAATCGGAATACGAACTGGACCTGCTGCGCAAGTTCCTGGAAGGGCTGGACGAGGGCATCGAGGAGCAGCCGGAGTCCGAGCGCGGCCCCTTGTTGGGTCAGAAGATTGCGGAACTGCGTCCCGAACTGGATCTGTACCTGGTCACGGATGTGAAGGCCGAGGAGATCGCGTCGCGGCTGGGCGAGGTCTTCAACCGGATCTTCTTCCGGGAGGAGGATCACACCGAGCTGTACATGTCGATCATGAAGGGCGTGTCGGAGCGTTACAAGACGCCGTTCTTCACGGCGCTCAAGGAGTACTCGAAGCAGCCAACCGGGGTGTTCCACGCCTTGCCGCTGGCGCGCGGCAAATCGATCATGAACTCCCACTGGATCCAGGACATGGCGCAGTTCTATGGCCTGAATCTCTTTATGGCGGAGACCTCCGCCACCTCCGGCGGGCTGGATTCGCTGCTGGATCCCATCGGGCCCATCAAGGTCGCGCAGGAGTACGCTGCGCGCGCGTTTGGTGCGCGCCGCACCTTCTTCGCGACCAATGGCACGTCGACTGCCAACAAGATCGTGGTGCAGGCGCTGGTCAAGCCGGGCGATATCGTGATGGTAGACCGCAACTGCCACAAGTCGCACCACTATGGCATGGTCCTGGCGGGTGCCAAGGTGGCGTATCTCGACTCCTATCCGCTGGACGATTTCTCGATGTACGGCGCCGTCCCCATCGCCCAGATGAAGCGCACGTTGCTGCGTTTCAAGCAGGCGGGCACGCTGCACAAGGTCAAGATGGTGCTGCTGACCAACTGTACCTTCGATGGCGTGGTCTATGACGTGAAGCGCGTGATGGAGGAGTGCCTGGCCATCAAGCCGGACCTGATCTTCCTGTGGGACGAGGCCTGGTTCGCTTTTGCCCGCTTTCACCCCACCTACCGCCAGCGCACCGGCATGGACTGCGCATCGCGCCTGCGCCGCGAGCTCGATAGCGCGGACTATCGGCGGCGCTACGAGGATTTCACCGCGTCGTTCGGCGGCGCTGACTGGGACGACGAGGACAAGCTCGTGGCCACCCGGCTGATGCCCGATCCGGACCGCGCGCGGGTCCGGGTCTATGCGACCCAGTCCACCCACAAGACCCTGACCTCGCTGCGGCAGGGCTCCATGATCCATGTCTGGGACCAGGACTTCAAGGACAAGGCGGAGGAGGCGTTCCACGAGGCGTACATGACGCACACCTCCACATCGCCGAACTACCAGATCCTGGCCTCGCTCGATGTCGGCCGCCGCCAGGTGGAGCTGGAAGGCCACGAGCTGGTCCAGCGCCAGATGGAACTGGCCATGACGCTGCGCGAGTGGATCCATACACACCCGTTGCTGAAGAAGTACTTCCAGTTCCTCAACGTCTCCCGGGTGGTGCCGACCGCGTACCGGCCATCGGGCATCGAGGCCTACTACAGCCCCGAATCCGGCTGGGCGAACATGGAAGCCGCATGGCGCGTGGATGAGTTCGCGCTGGACCCGACGCGCCTGACGCTCTCGATCGGCACCTCCGGCATCGACGGCGACACGTTCAAGAACAAGTACCTGATGGACAAGTACGGCATCCAGATCAACAAGACGTCCCGCAACACCGTGCTGTTCATGACCAATATCGGCACCACGCGCTCGTCCGTGGCCTACCTGATCGAGGTGCTGATCAAGATTGCCAGGGAGCTGGAGGAGCGCACCGCGGACATGAGCGTGATCGAGCGCCGCCTGCACGAGAAGCGCGTGTCGTCGCTGACCAAGGAGCTGCCGCCGCTGCCGGACTTCTCGCACTTCCATTTTGCGTTCCGCAGCGTGTGCAACAGCGGGCAGATCGAAACGCCGGACGGCGATATCCGCAAGGCCTTCTTCATGTCCTATGACGAGGAGAATTGCGAGTACCTGAACATGGCCGAGGTGGCCAAGGCCATCTCCAAGGGGCGTGAGGTGGTATCGGCCCTGTTCGTGATCCCATATCCCCCGGGCTTCCCGATCCTGGTGCCGGGGCAGGTCATCAGCTCGGAGATTCTCGAGTTCATGCAGGCGCTGGACGTGCGGGAGATCCACGGCTACCGCCCGGAACTGGGCTTCCGCGTGTTCGGCGACGGAGCGCTCCAGCAACTGGCGCTCCAGGCAGCCGGCGAGGCGGCGGCAGCGGTTGCGGCCGCGGCCAAGGCCTCGGTCTCGACCGTCGTGGAAGTCTCGACGGCAACGGTCGATGAAGTGGCGGCGGCGGCCCAGGCGGAACGCCCCGCGCTAAAAAAGTAGCGAGGCGGGGGGCCGGGAGCGGGATTGGCGCCCGGTTTCTCGCAACAGAGCCCATGCCAGCAAAAAAAGAATGCCGGACCTGGATCTCCAGGAGCCGCGGGAAACCCGCGTCCAGCCGGCCCCGAATTCCTCAGGAGAAAGCCGCGATGCAAAAAGTCCGTAATGTCTCAGATCTGCGCGTGATGTTCCATAGGAACGAGAAGCCTATCTACTTCATCAGCGCCACCAACTTCAATCTCCTGGGCATTGATCAGTGGGTTAACCGTTTCAAGTACATCAACTACATCGATTGCTTCGACGGGCGCCATCCTAACGTCTTCGTGCCGCAAGCGCTGCCGCACGAGGAGTTCACCTCGATCGAAGACATCAACAACTACCTGCTGCAACACAAGGATGTGGTGCAGATGATCGAGCAGCGGGGAGGACGGCCGGCAGCCACCTTCCTGATGTTCGACGAAAAGACCGAGGAGCTCGCCGACGAACTCGGGCTTGACGTGTGGTTCCCGCCGGCCGCGCTGCGCAGCCGCTGCGACAACAAGATGGAGACCGTGCGCATCGGCAACAAGGCCGGCGTGCACTCGGTGCCCAACGCACTGGAGAAAGTCGACAGCTACGCGCACTTGATGCAGATCGCGGAGCACCATGGCCTGGGCAATGACCTGGTGGTGCAGAGTGCCTTCGGCGACTCCGGCCACACCACCTTCTTTATCGCAAGCGTTGACGACTTCAACAAGCACAAGGATGAGATCGTCAACGACCCCGAAGTCAAGCTCATGAAGCGCATCAACTGTCGGGGCGCGACCCTGGAGGCGTGCGCCACGCAGTCCGGCACGCTGGTCGGGCCGCTGCTGACCGAGGTGGTGGGCGCGCGCGAACTGACCCCCTACAAGGGCGGCTGGTGCGGCAACGAGATCTTCCCCGGGGCGTTCTCCGAAGAGGTCCGGATGAAGGCGCGCGACATGGCCTTCCGGTTTGGCAACCAGTTGCTGGAAGAGGGCTATCGCGGCTACTTCGACCTGGATTTCCTGATCGACGTGGATACCGGAGAGGTATATCTGGGCGAGCTGAATCCACGCATTTGCGGTGCCAGCCCGATGACCAATCACGCGGCCTTTGCCTATGCGGACGCGCCGCTGTTCCTGTTCCACCTGCTCGAGTTCTCGGGCGTGCCGTTCGACCTCAATGTGCGCGAGCTCAATGAGCGCTGGGCCGAGAAGTCGTTCATCGACGGCTGGTCCCAGCTGGTCATCAAATCCACCGAGGACAACGTGGACATCGTGACCCATGCACCGCCATCTGGCATCTACCGCATGGCGTCCGACGGCGCCGTGTCCTACCACCGCTTCGATTCCAACCGACGCGAGATCGAGAGCGAGCACGAAGCCTTCTTCTTGCGTATCACCGGGCCCGGCGACTATCGTTATGAGGGTGCGGATCTCGGCATCCTGATCACGCGGGGCCGCTCGATGAACGATGAATTCAAGCTCAACGAGCGCGCGCACCAATGGATCCGCGGCATCAAGCAATACTACGTGGCCAAGCCGCTGGCTGCCGCGCAGGCCGGGCTGGCGCCGCAGCCGGGCGCCTTCAAGATCCTGTAGGCCGCAAGTCCAACCACGAGAGGGCAAGAATTCATGCGTTGTACTTTCGAAGCGATCAGTGAGGACTTGCCCGGCCAGCGATGGCAGAACATCTTCCGGCAATTCTGGCCTGGATACCGGCAATGGTATCTGCGCGACGGTGACCGCGCGCGGCCCGGCTACCTGATGTGCCGCAAGGCCTTGCGCAACCATATGCCGGAACTGGTCCCGACCTGGGAGCGGCTGGTCGAGCTGGCCGGCGGCGGCGACCTGGAGGCGCGCTTCCTGTCGATGTGGGGCCCCCCGCCCTATATCGCGGGCTGCTCCCAGGCGGTGTGGCTGCCGGTGGACGGGCAGCAGGCCGCGGGCGCCACGCCCGCGCTGTTACGCAATTACGATTTCGCCCCGGCTTTGCTCGAGGGTGTCTGGCTGGCGTCCAGATGGCATGGCCAGCGGGTGGTGGCGGTCAATGACTGCCTGTGGGGCGCGCTCGACGGCATCAACGAGAGCGGCCTGGCCGCGTCGCTGTCGTTCGGGGGCCGCAAGGCGGTGGGTAATGGATTCGGCATTCCGCTGGTCTTGCGCTACGTGCTGGAGTTCGCGCAGAACGTCGAGCAGGCCGTGGAAATGCTCGCGCGCATCCCGGTGCATATGAGCTACACGGTGAGCCTGCTTGACCGCCGCGCGCAGTGGGCAACGGTGTTCGTCACGCCCGACCGCCCGCTCGAGGTGGTGCGCAAGCAGGCGGTCAGCAACCTGCAGCATGGCGTCGAGTGGGCGGCGCACGCCAACGCGACCCTGGCAGAAGCCAGGGAGCAGACGCTGGCTGTTGCGGTGCGGCAGGCCGAGGATTCCAAGGCTGTCCTGCGCGCGCTGCTGCGCCCGCCGCTGTTTCAAACATCCTACGGGCGCGGCCACGGGACGTTGTACAGCGCCGTCTACCACCCGTATGACGGTGCTGTCGAAATGGTCTGGCCGGATGCCATCTGGAGGCAGTCATGCAGCCATTTCCTGCCCGGCGCGCGGATGATCGAGTTCGACGTGGAGAGTACGGCGCTGCGGCACGCGGTGGCGCCCGCGCGCCGCTGGATGCTCGACGATGTTGGCAGTTTTCAATGAGTTTCCTAGTCTCATAGTCAGGGGAAGGCATGCATATCGAAACCAGGCTGTCGCTGGCCGCACGCTAGCCATCTAACACGCTGAAACACAAGCAGCACGCGATCCGTTTCGGCTCGTGGGGGCCCATATCGCCTGGACCTGTCCGAGGGTGGCGGCTTCGGAAAAGCAGGCTCGCAAGAATCCAAGGAGCAGTCATGAAAAAGAAGCGCCCAATCACCACATACATCGTCATCGCGATGATCCTCGGCGTCATCGTCGGCTATAGCTGCCACCAGGCCTTCCCGGATCCCGGTACCGCCAAGGAGATTGCCGGCTACATCTCGATCTTTACCGACGTCTTCCTGCGCCTGATCAAGATGATCATCGCGCCGCTGGTGTTCTCCACGCTGGTGGTTGGTATTGCGCACATGGGCGATGCGAGTACCGTCGGCCGCGTTGGCGTGAAGGCACTCGGCTGGTTTATCGTGGCTTCGTTCATTTCTCTCACGCTGGGCCTGATACTCGCCACCCTCCTGCAGCCGGGCCACAACATCGGCCTGCCGCTGCCGGACGTTGGGGCGGCCACCAACCTGAAGACCAACGCCTTCACGCTGAAGGACTTTGTTACGCACCTGGTGCCGAAGTCCGTGGCCGAGTCCATGGCCAACAACGAAATCCTGCAGATCGTGGTGTTCTCGATCTTCTTCGGCACCGCGCTGTCGACGCTGGGGGAGACGGGCAAGCGGCTGGCCGGCGTCATCGACGACCTTGCGCAGACCATGCTCAAGATCACCGGCGCCGTGATGTGGATGGCACCGGTAGCCGTATTTGCCGCGCTCGCGTCCACCGTGACCACGCAAGGCCTGGGCATCCTCCTCACCTTTGCCAAGTTCATGGGCAGCTTCTATCTTGGGCTGGTGGTGCTGTGGGGCCTGCTGGTGGCGGCCGGGTTCTTCTTCCTGGGCAAGCGGGTGTTCACGCTGATCCGGCTGATTCGCGAGCCCTTCCTGCTGTCGTTCTCCACCGCTAGCTCGGAGGCCGCCTATCCGAAGATGCTCACCGCGCTGGACCGGTTCGGCGTGAACCGCAAGATCTCCAGCTTCGTGCTGCCGATGGGCTACTCGTTCAACCTCGACGGCACCATGATGTACTGCACGTTTGCCGTGCTGTTCATCGCCCAGGCTTATGACATCCATCTGCCGATCGGTACCCAGATCACCATGCTGCTGCTGCTCATGCTGACGTCCAAGGGCATGGCCGGGGTGCCGCGCGCATCGCTGGTGGTGATCGCCGCCACGCTGAACCAGTTCGGCATTCCGGAAGCGGGCTTGCTGCTGATCATGGGGGTCGACCAGTTCCTGGACATGGGCCGCTCCGCGACCAACGCCGTGGGCAACTCGATTGCCGCTGCCGTGGTGGCGAAGTGGGAGGGCCAGCTGGCTGGCGAGTCGGATGTGGAAGGCGAGGGCGACAGCACCGCATCGGATGCGCACGCCCCGCTCGCCAAGCCGGACGCGGTCCAGGCCTGACCGGCGTGCGCGCCGGGCGCCTCGCTGGCGGCCTCGCGCATGGCGTGCCTGGCATTGTGCGAACGATCATTGCAGGAGTGCAAATCAAATGATTTCAAACGGAGCACGCGTGAGCGACGGGCGCAGCCGCCGCAGGTGCCGGCAAATCGTGATGTGGGCGGCCGTTGCGCTGTGCGCGGCATTGTCCGCCGCCGCGGCGTCGGCGCAACAGGCGGGGGAACTGGCCGGCACGCTGAAGAAGGCGAAGGAAAGCGGCACCCTGACCATCGGCTATCGCGAGTCGTCCCTGCCCTTTTCGTACCTGGACAGGCTCGGCAAGCCGGTCGGCTATTCCATCGATATCTGCCGCGCGATCGTGGACGCGGCGGCGGCGGAGGTGGGCCGCGAGGTCAGCATCCAATGGGCGCCGGTCACCTCGGAGAATCGTTTCGACGCGGTCACGTCCGGCAAGGTCGACCTGGAGTGCGGCTCGACCACCCGGAACGCCGAGCGCCAGAAGCTCGTGTCGTTCTCGCCGGTGATCTTCGTGGCCGGGACCAAGCTGATGGTGCCAAGGGGATCGTCGATCAAGTCGTTCAAGGACCTGAAGGGAAAGTACGTGGTCGCGACCGGCGGCACCACCAATGTGGAAGCCATTGAGCGGCTTTCGGCCCGCTTCGACCTGCAACTGAAGATCATCAAGGCGCGGGACCATGCCGATGCGTTCAAGGTGCTGGAGCACGGCGGCGCGGATGCCTATGCGGGGGATGATGTGCTGCTGTACGGCTTTTTGCGCAGCAGCGGGGCTGGCGGCAAGTTCCAGATCACCGGCGATTTCCTCTCCTACGATCCCTACGGGATCATGTTCCGCAAGGGCGATCCGCAGTTCGCCGCCGTGGTGGACAGGGCGGTGCGTGAGCTGGCGGTGTCCGGGGAGATCGATCGCATGTACAAGCAATGGTTCATGAACAAGCTGCCCACCGGCGAGCGGCTCGGCCTGCCCATGAGCGCACAGCTCGATGAGCTGATCCGGGCTATCCCGGACCAGACGGATTAAGGCGCCTGCCCATCCCGGGGCCTATGCAATTGCTGGGGAGCGCCGCTCAAAGGCGCGCTCCTCGGGCATCGGAATGGCCCGCTCAGCGATAGCTGGCGATGAAGGCGCGCAGTTGCGGATAGATCTCCTCGCGCCAGCGCCGGCCTGAGAAGATGCCGTAGTGCCCGCACCCGAGCGCGGTGACATGCTGCTTGCGCTCACCGGGAATGCCAGGGCACAGGTCGTGCGCCGCCGCGGTCTGGCCCGCTCCCGTGATGTCGTCCAGTTCGCCTTCTATGGTCAGCAGCGCCGCACCCTTGATGTCCTGCGGCCGCACCGGCTTGCCGTCGATTTCCCACGTGCCGGTGGCCAGGCGGAATTCCTGGAACACGTCGCGGATCGTATCCAGGTAATACTCCGCGGCCATGTCGAGCACGGCGTTGTACTCGTCATAGAAACGTACATGGGCCTCGGCGTCGTCCAGGTCGCCATCGACCAGGTTCTGGTAGTAGTCGTAGTGCGATGAGAGGTGGCGATCCGGGTTGGTCGCCACAAAGCCGGCATGCTGGAGGAACCCTGGGTAGACCTTGCGGCCGTGGCCCGGGTAGTTGGCCGGCACGGCATGAATCACGTTGTTCTCGAACCACTCGAATGACTTGTCGGTGGCCAGTGCGTTCACGGCAGTGGGGCTGCGGCGCGCATCGATCGGGCCACCCATCATGGTCATGGTCCGCGGCGTGGCCTCGCCGGCCGATGCCAGCAGCGAGATGGCGGCAAGCACGGGCACGGCGGGCTGGCATACGGAGATGACATGCAGGTTCTGCGCGCCGATGTGGCGAATGAAGTCCTGGATGTAATGCACATAGTCCGTCAGGTGGAAGGGGCCATCCTCCGCCGGCACCATGCGGGCATCGATCCAGTCCGTCACATAGACCTTGTGGTGCTGCAGCAGGGTCCGTACCGTGTCGCGCAGCAGGGTCGCGTGGTGTCCGGACAGCGGGGCGCACACCAGCACCACCGGCTCGTCCTTCAGCATCCGGATGACCTGAGGGTCGTCTGCATAGCGCTTGAAACGCAGCAGCTTGCAGAAGGGCTTCTCCACAATGGTCTGTTCCACGATGGGAATATCCCGGCCGTGGCACCGCACCGACTTGATGTCGAAGGGCGGCTTCTTGTAATCCTTGCCCAGGCGGTAGAGCAGTTCGTAGCCGGCAGCCATCCGGTTGGCGCCCGGCATCATGGACAGCGGGCTGAGTGGATTGGTGAAGGTGCGCGACGTTGCCTGGGCCAGCGCGGTGAGCGGCAACAGCATGGCGCTCTTGAGTTCGTGGAATTGGTAAAGCATGGGGAATGCCTGTAAGTCTTGAAAATAGGGGGGGTGTCCCCCCAATCCACCCAAGTTAAGCCTCCCTCAGCAAGCCTTATAGGCGGCATGTCGATGAGGCTTATGACGAGGCGGTCGA